>JAJZVE010000661.1 GCA_021845835.1 Pseudomonadota bacterium
AGCGACGTGCAGAACATCGACCTGATGAACCTCGCCGGCTTCTGCCGCAACTGCCTGAGCCGCTGGTATCGCGAGGCGGCGGCGGAACAGGGCATGACGCTCGCCGACCCGGACGCGCGCGAGATCGTCTATGGCATGCCGTACAAGGACTGGCAGGCGAAGTACCAGAAGGACGCAAGTGCCGGGCAGAAGGCGGCGTTTGCCAAGGCAAATCCGGGACATTGAGCGCGTTGCGGCACCGCCAGTCAGGTCTTGCTGCTCGGACTGTGACCTGGGGCGCGGAAGGCGGATCAAAGCGTCCGGTTGGTGTGTGCGACGGGGCGAATGTTGAAGGCGGGTGCGCGACTGAGCAGACCATCGCCGCGCCCCCCCAGCGGCCGACTCGAGGGGGCTGGCGATTCTTACCTGTCCACCCTCAGCGCTGGCAAAGAAATAGCACGCGCACGCCGCGATGGTCCTCGCCGAGCTTATCGATGTAGCGACAGCGCGAACTTGCCATGCTGTTGAACGTCGATTCCACGGTCGAAGCGCTCATATCTGACGGGATTTCTTTGATTCGATAGTAGGCAGTGGCGAACGACTCCGCGGTCGGCGGCACTTCCGACGCAAGCGCTGGAGTGGCGAGCAACAGGATGAAGCACAGAGCACGGAACATGGGATGGATCCTTGAGAAGTGGAAAAACAACGCTCTTCTAGCAATCCCTGTTGATCCGTGACAGGCTTGGGACTGTGGCGAGGAAGCCTGAGATGGACACGGCGGCGTTTGCGGACTGGTTTGCCGGCATTGGGCGGCTGAATGCGACGCAGCGGCGCCGGGCGGTGCGGGAACCGGATTTGGTCGGAGCGGTTGATCTGATCGAATCTTCGGCCCCTGCGCCAGCAGCGCCTGATGAAGCCGGGGCTGCGCCTTCGGCCGTCACGACGATTGCTTCCGACGTTGAACGGGGCCTGGTACCGTGAGTGATTCCCGCGGCGCAGAGGTTGATCGGGGCGAAACCAGCCCGGCAACTGGAGCTTCGACATGAGCGACCTCTACGACACCGACTTCTACGCCTGGGCCAACGAGCAGGCCGCCCTGCTGCGCGCCGGTAAGCTGTCGGTCGCCGACATTGCGCACATCGCCGAGGAGATCGACAGCATGGGCCGCAGTGAGAGGCGCGAGCTGACCAGCCGGCTCGCTGTGCTGCTGACCCACCTGCTGAAATGGCAGGTCCAGCCCGAACGGCGCGGCCGCAGTTGGCTGCTCACCATCCGCGAACAGCGCCGTGAGGTTGACGAAGTGCTCGCCGACAACCCCAGCCTACGGGCGCGTCTGAGCGAACTGCTGGCGGAGGCTTACGGCAAGGCCCTGCTCGCAGCGCAGCGCGAGACCGATCTTCCGGAAGAGGCTTTCCCCGCCGCCTCCCCTTGGACCTTTGACGAGGCGATGCAGGACGCCCCGGACGGGGCATGAGCCGAATCGACGTTGACCTCGGGTGTCCCGTCCCGCTAAGCCCGCCCGCCCGTCACGAGGAAGGGAGGCGCGCATGGCGCTCGATGCCACCGGCCGCGAGCATACCGAGGACAACGCGCAACACGGCAACATCGCGGCCGACCGGCTGCGATCCCTGGTCGAGCGCATCGAACGGCTGGAGGAGGAGCGCAAGGCGCTTTCCGGCGACATCAAGGATATCTATGCCGAGGCGAAGAGCGCTGGCTTCGACGTGAAGGTGCTGCGCGCCCTGATCGCGCTGCGCCGCAAGGAGCCGGCCGAGATCGAGGAGCAGGAAACATTGCTCGACGTGTACCGCCGCGCGCTCGGCATGGCGTAACGCCGGGCGCGCCCTTCGGCGGCAGGCCGGACACGAAGCTGCCGGCGGCGCGGATGCCGCCATGCCGCGGATGTTCCGGTCACGGCTGCGGCCCGCTATGGCTGAGGCTGCGGCGTGGCGGCGACGCTGGGCGGCAGGATCGGATAGACGACCTGCGGTTGCGTGCCGGTCAGGCTGCCGAGAAACGCGGTGATCCTGCCGACCTCGTCGTCGGTCAGTTGGACCCCCAACTGGCTCGTGCCCATCACTGCCACGGCCTGGCGCAGGTCCCATGACTGGCCGGTGTGGAAATAGGGCGCCGTCAGCGCGATGTTGCGCAGCGTCGGAACCTTGAACACATAGGCGTCGGACGGCGTCCTGGTCACCATGAAGCGGCCGGTGTCGGCCGGCGGCAGCAGGTCGGCGCCCGGCTTCTGGACCACGCCGAACGGCGCGTACATGCCGCCGCCAATATTGATGCCGTTGTGGCAGGCGGAACACCCCTTGTCCATGAACAGGCCGAGGCCGGTCTTTTCCTCGGCCGACAGCGCCGCCGCATCGCCTTTCAGGAAGCGGTCGAACGGTGCGTCCGGCGTGATCAGCGTCGCCTCGAACACGGCGATGGCCTTCTGCGCATTGGCGAGCGAGACGGGATCGGACTCGCCCGGGAACGCCCGCGCGAACGCCCCGTGATAGCCGGGAATGCCCCGCAACTGTTCGGTGACATGCTGCGGCGGGGATGCCATCTCGACCGGATTGACCATCGGCCCGCCGGCCTGCTGTTCAAGATCCCTGGCGCGGCCGTCCCAGAACTGCGCGGTGTTGAACACCGCGTTGAACACCGTCGGCGCATTGCGCCCGCCGTGCTGCCAGCGATGGCCGATCGAGGTGGGTTCGGCGTCGGCACCGCCGAGGCCGATGTTGTGGCACGAGTTGCAACTGATGGCGTGGCTCGCTGACAGGCGCGGATCGAAATACAGCATCCTGCCGAGTTCGATCCTGGCGGGCGTTGCGGCGTTGCCGGGCAGCGCCGGCGGCGCCGTCGGGATCGGCTGGAACTGCTGTTGCGCCCGCGCCATCAGGTCCTCGTCCGCGAGGGCAGGAACGGCAAACAGGCAGCCGAGCGGCAGCAGGACGACGGCGGCTTTGCGGATCATTGCGGTGTTCCCTTGCGGTGTGCAGGCGCGGTGCCGCGCGCCGGGCGCGCCCGCACAGTTCGCCGCGAACCATGCCCTCGGCAGCGTTGATCTGGATCAGCAGTGCTTGGGAATTGATCGCGCCGCAGGCATGCCGCGGCCGGCGGCGCCGATGTTCCCGTTGCAATACGATTGCGCCGCCGGCATGGCAGGACGCAAACATAATCCCCCTTGGCAGCCGGGGGCGGGCACTGGTCAGATGGACCGGCAAGGCTGGCGCGCAGATACCCCCGACGTGGCCGGCCCGGAGGAACCCGCATGTCCCACTCCCCATCCGGCCCGCGCTCCGTCGCCCTTGTCGGTCCCTACGGCAGCGGCAAATCAACCCTGTTCGATGCCCTGCTGGCCGCCGCCGGCAGCCCGCCCCGTCGTGGCGCCGAACGGATCGCGGGCGAACCGCGCCTCGCCCATTGCAACTTCCTGGATGAGCCCTGGGCGCTGATCGATTGTCCCGGCTCGGTCGAGTTCGCCTACGGCGCGCACTCGGCGCTGGCGGTCGCCGACCTCGCGGTGGTGGTGTGCGAGCCGGACCCGGCGCGCGCGGCGACGGCGGCGCCGATCCTGCGCATGCTGGACAGCTACGGCGTGCCGTTCCTGCTGTTCATCAACC
>JAJZVE010000662.1 GCA_021845835.1 Pseudomonadota bacterium
CACCGACCTGACCGCCCGCGCCGCCGAGGCCGAGGCGGCGCTCGCCGCGTTGCAGGCCGCGCCGGCGCAGGCCACGTCCCGCCGCGCCGAGGCCGCCGAGGCCTTGCAGGCGGCCGAGGCCACGTACCGCCGCGCCGCCGACACGCTCGCCGCCGCCGAGCAGCGCGCCGCCGCCGCCGACCGCGCCGCCCGTGCCGCGGAGGCGACGCTGGCCGCCGCCCGCGAATCGGTGATCCGCGCCGAGGGCGAGGCTGAGGCCGCGACGCGCGCCTGGGGCGTGGTGGCCGAGCGCATCCTGGAGCGCCTCGGCGCCAATCCCGCGCTGCCGGCGGCGCCCGCCGAGCCGGACGAGGCGGCGGAGGAGAAGGCGCGCCGCAAGCTGGAACGCCTCGCCCGCGAGCGCGAGGACATGGGACCGGTCAATTTGCGCGCCGAGATCGAGGCCGAGGAAGTCGCCAGGCAGATCGAGACGCTGGCGCGCGAGCGCGAGGAACTGACCACCGCCATCGCCAAGCTGCGCGGCTCCATCGGCCACCTGAACCGCGAGGGGCGCGAGCGGCTGGCGCAGGTGTTCGAGCAGGTGGACCGCAACTTCCAGGCGCTGTTCGCGCGCAATTTCGGTGGCGGGCGGGCGCATCTGGCGCTGGTCGGCTCGGACGATCCGCTGGCCGCCGGGCTGGAGATCTACGCCCAGCCGCCGGGCAAGAAACTCGCCGCGCTGTCGCTGCTGTCCGGCGGCGAGCAGGCGCTGACCGCGCTGTCGCTGATCTTCGCCGTCTTTCGCTGCAATCCCGCGCCGGTCTGCGTGCTGGACGAGGTCGATGCGCCGCTGGACGACGCCAACGTGGATCGGTTCTGCGCGCTGCTGGAGGACATGGTGCGCGAAACCGGCACGCGCTTCCTGGTCGTCACCCACCATCACCTGACCATGGCGCGCATGGACCGGCTGTATGGCGTCACGATGCAGGAGCGCGGCGTGTCGCGGCTGCTGTCGGTCGATCTGACCCAGGCCAGCGGCATGGTCGATCCGCCACGGATGGCGGCGGAGTAGCGAGCCGCGAAACGACGTTGCGCTTAAGGGGGGGATCGGCTACGCGCTGGGTACGCAACGAATGCAGGATTGCGCCGTGCTGATTGCGTCTTCGCCCGCCCGGTCGGCAGATCGCACCCGGCCGCTGCTGGGGGTCCTTTTCTTCGTATCCGGCTTCTGCAGCCTGCTCTATCAGGTGGTGTGGCTGCGTCTGGCATTCGCGCAGTTCGGCATCGTGACACCGGTGCTGTCGCTGGTGGTGTCGGTGTTCATGCTCGGGCTGGGCGGCGGCGCGCTGCTGGCCGGGCGCTGGGTGGCGCCGCTGGGCAGGGCGCTCCGGGTTGCGCCGGTGGTGCTGTACGGCGCGGCGGAACTGCTGATCGGGGTCGGCGCCGTCGCGGTGCCGGCGCTGCTGCGCTGGGGCGGCACGCTGCTGCTCGGCGCCGGGGCATCCGGGTCTGCGGGATATCTCGCGCTCTCGGCGTTCGCCATCACGCTGGTTCTGCTGCCGTGGTGCCTGATGATGGGCGCAACCTTTCCGCTGATGCTGGCGCATGTGCGGTCATGCTGGCCGCAGGAGCGCAAGGGTTTCAGCTTCCTCTATGTCGCCAACGTGGCCGGCGCGGCGGCGGGCACGCTGGCGAGCGCGCTGGTGCTGATCGAACTGCTCGGCTTCCGCGCCACCAGCCTGCTCGGCGCGGCGCTCAACCTGGCGATTGCCGCAGCGGCCTTCGTACTGGCGCGCGGCGCCCCTATGCCGGTGGCGGCGCTGCAGTCCGCCCCGTCCGTGCCGGTGCGGGGCAGCGCGGCGCGCTGGCAGGAGGTGGTGCTGTTTACCACCGGCTTCTGCTCCCTGGCCATGGAAGTGGTGTGGACGCGCGGCTTCACCATCATCCTGAAGACCACGATCTATGCCTTTGCCGCGATCCTCGCGACCTATCTGGTGGCAACAGCGGTCGGTTCGGCGCTGTATCGCCGCCATCTGCGCACCGGCGTCGTCGCCGCCGATCCCTGGCTGCTGCTCGCCGCCGCCGTCACGGCTTGCCTGCCGCCGCTGCTGGATGACCCGCGCCTGCAGGGGAATGCGCTCGGCGTGCTGCTCAGCATCGCGCCATTCTGCGCGGTGCTGGGCTATCTGACGCCCAAGCTGCTTGACGACTACGCGGCCGGCGATCCGGCGCGGCTGGGGCGAGGCTATGCGCTCAATATCCTCGGCGGCATTCTCGGCCCGCTGTTCGCCGGCTACGCGCTGGTGACCTGGGTCGATCCTTCCACCGGGCTAGTGCTGCTGGCGCTGCCGGTCGTGGTGCTTTCGGTGTGGACGGTGCTGCGGGAGGGCGCCGGCTCCGCCCGCCTGCGTGGCGCGCTCGCCGCGCCGTTGGTGATGCTGCTGGCCGGCCTCGGCCTCAGCCGCAGCTACGAGTCGGCGGCGGTGGGCGGGCAGCCGCACGAATTGCACCGCGACATCGCCGCCACCGCCATCGCCTACGGCACCGGCCGGGCGAAGGGCCTGCTGGTCAACGGCGTCGGCATCACCTCGCTGACGCCGATCACCAAGGTGATGGCCCACCTGCCGCTCGCGGTGCAGGGCCATGCCCGCGACGGGCTGGTGATCTGCTTCGGCATGGGCACCACGTTCCGCGCCATGATGAGCTGGGGGATCGACACCACAGCGGTGGACCTGACCCGCTCGGTGATCGATTCGTTCGGCTTTTTCCATGCCGACGCACCGGCGCTACGGTCCAATCCGCGCGCCCATCTGGTGGTGGATGACGGCCGCCGCTTCCTGCTGCGCACCGGGCGCCGGTTCGATGTGATCGTGATCGACCCGCCGCCGCCGATCGAGGCGGCGGGGTCGAGCCTGCTCTATTCGCGCGATTTCTACCGCGTGCTGAAGCGCCGGCTGCGGCCGGGGGGCATCCTGCAGCAATGGTTTCCGGACGGAGATCCCGCCATCCGGAGTGCCGTGGCCCGAGCCCTGCGCGACGCATTCCCCCATGTGGTGGCGTTCCGCTCCATCGAAGGCTGGGGCGTCCATTTCCTGGCCTCGATGCAGCCGATCGTGCTGCCATCGGCCGGCGAACTGGTGACCCGCATGCCGGAGGCGGCGCAGCGCGACCTGATCGAATGGGGGCCGCGCCCAACCGCGACGGCGATGATGGCGGCGGTGCTGGCGGGGCGGACGCCGATAGCGGCGCTGACGAACGGCGTCGGGCCGGTCGTTACCGACGACCGCCCGTTCAACGAGTATTTTCTGCTGCGGCGGCGATTGGGGACGACGTGGTAGCGGCCGGCGCCGGGTTTTCCCGCGCACCGCGCCAGCCGCCGCTGATATCGACCAGCGTCCAGCCCAGGTCCGGGTCGTAGGTTTTCATTATCTCCACGGCGGCATCGGTTTCGCTTCCCAGGTCCTTCTGGAACACCGTGCCGTCCGGGCCGAGCAGGAAGGTCATCACGCCGGTCGTGCCATAGTGCTGCGGCCAGGCCAGATAGGCGAAGCCGCCGGTCAGGCGGCGCTTGTCGTCGAGGAAGCTGCGCGCGCCGCCGGGCGCGTTCTCGCCG
>JAJZVE010000663.1 GCA_021845835.1 Pseudomonadota bacterium
CACCGACAGTGTGATGCCGAAGGCGATCAGGCTGCGCGGACCGACGCGGTTGATGAGTTTCCCGACGAGGATCATGCCCAGCATGCTGGCGACACCGCGTGGCGCCATGACCAGGCCGGTGGTGGACGGGGGATAGTTGAGCAGCGTCTCGAGCATCATCGGCTGCAGCACCATGGCCCCGTACATGCCGAGGCCGAAGACCGCCAGCAGCATGCTCGAGGTGGCGAAGTTCCGGTCGTAGAAGATGCGCGGATCGAACAGGGCTTTGTGCGGGTGACTGAATCCATGGTAGAGGATCCCGGCAAAGCCCACCACGCTCAGCGCTGTGGCAGCGCGTATCGCCCAGGATCCGAACCAGTCATACTGGGTGCCGCGGTCGAGAACGAACTGCAGGCCGCCCACCGCCATGGCAATCAGCACGAACCCCAGCCAGTCCATGTCCCGTTCGCGCCGCGGAGTGTCGGGAACATTGCGCCAGGTCAGGAACAGCGAAAGCAGTCCCACGGGCAGGTTGATATAAAACGTCCAGCGCCAGTTGAGGGCCTGGGTGATGTACCCGCCAAGGGTCGGGCCGAGAATCGGTCCGACCATGACTCCTATGCCCCAGATGGCCATTGCCCGGCCGCGTTCCTCGTGGGGGTAGGTCTGCACCATCACCGCCTGCGACATCGGCACCAGGGCCGCGCCGAATACGCCTTGCATGAGCCGGAACAGCACGATCTCCGCCAGGTTGCCGGAGATTCCGCACAGCGCCGAAGTCACCACGAAACCGAAGATGCTGATCAGGAGAAAGTTCTTCTGGCCGAGACGGTCGGCGAAGTACCCGGTGAGCGGCATGAACACGCCGGACGCCACCAGATAGCTGGTCAGCACCCAGCCGATCTGGTCGGAGGTGGCCCCGAGCTGGCCCTGCATGTGCGGGAGCGCCACGTTGACGATGGTGGTATCGAGCGCCTGCAGCACGGTCGCGGACATGACCGCCACCGTGATCAGGAAGCGGTGGGGGGATCCGTCCCCGACCTCCGCCGTGGTGCTGCTCACCGAGGCGATTTCCTGCCGGGGGGTGGGAGCGCGGTACCGGTGGTATCGATCGTTACCTCGGCGCTCGTTCCGACCCGCAGCGGGTGCCTGGAGTCGGGATCGATCACGGCAACCCGTACCGGCACCCGCTGTGTCACCTTGACCCAGTTGCCGGTCGCGTTTTCCGGCGGCAGCAGGGAGAACGCGGTGCCGGCGGCGCCGCTGATGTGTTCCACGCGGCCACGGAAGGGATGATCGGGATACATGTCAACCGAAATGGAAGCCGGCTGTCCGGGGCGGATCCGTCCGACCTCGGTCTCTTTGAAGTTGGCATCGATCCAGAACTGCCGGCTGCACACCAGGGTGAAGAGCGGAACCCCGCCCTGCACCACATCGCCGGGGCGAAGCGAGAGCTTCGCGATCCGGCCGGTGCAAGCGGCAGAGACGTGGGTATGTCTGAGGTCAAGCTGGGCCTGGGCGACGGCGGCTTCCGCTTCCCGCACCCGCTCGTTCTGGGCACCGGCATTGCCGAGCGTCATCTGTGCCTGACGAAGCTTGGCCAGCGCGAGATTCAGCTGGGCGCGCGCCCCCTTCAAAGTGGCTTCGGCATTGTCGTATGCCTGCGCCGAAACGAAGCCCTTGTCACGCAGGCGCCGGATGCGATCGGTGGTGACCCGTGCGTTGTCCAGCAGCACGCGTCGGTCGGCAACCGCCGCTTCGGCGGCGACTACCATCGCCGAGTCAGCGGATACCCCCTGGCGTGCGAGGGCCAGACGCGCCTGCATCCGGGCGAGTGCAATGTGGAATGTCGCCGGATCGAGGGAAAATAGCGGTTGGTCGCGGTGGACGCGCTGCTGGTTGCTGACGTAGACGCGGCTGACCGGACCGCTAACCTGGGCGGCGACCTGCACGACATGGGCATTCACATAGGCGTCATCGGTGTTCGGATAGAGTTCGGAATGGCGCCAGTAGGCATAGACAGCGCCGATCACTCCGATAGTAATCAGCACTGCGATTGCCCACTTCCATCTGATCAGTCGTTGCATGGGTGATATCTGGAGTCCGTGATGCCGGCGGCGGGCACCGGCGTGTCTGCGGCAGGCAGGCTGTTCATAGATTTTCTGCCCGTTCCTTGATTTTCCTCAGCACTTCCATGCACTGGTCGAGTTCACTCTTGGTCAACCCGGCAAGCAACTCATGGCGCAACTGGGATGCGACGGACTTGATCTGGCGCAGCACCTCGTGGGATTTGTCGGTGAGGTGTACGGTCTTGCTGCGGCGATCCTCGGTCGATTCGCGGCGTTCCAGCCAGCCGTCGCGGGTCATGCGGTCGAGCAAGCCCACCAGGGTCGGACCCTCGATCCCGATGCGGCAGGCGAGATCCTTCTGGATTAGGGTATTCCCGCCGTGCGAGAGGTGGAGCAGCACCATCCACTTGGCCTGGCTCAGTCCGAGGGGTTTCAGGCGCTGGTCAAGGCGGCCGCGCCAGGCGCGCGCGGTCTCGCCCAGGAGCACAGGAAACGTTTCAGTGTCAGACATGGATAAATACGCAGGCTAATAATTAGCATACGAAACAATTTTAAGCCGCCGGCGCGGTCCTGGCAAGCCCCGTATGCGGCCAGCACTGCCGGATCCGCCGCAAGCCCGGCTTGCACAGCGCGGCCGCCGGCTAGGGTTCGTAGGCGAGATACGGGGCGAGCCAACGCTCGACCTGGGCGAGGGCCATGCCCTTGCGGCGCGCATAATCTTCTGCCTGGTCGCGGCCGATCTTGCCGACGGCAAAGTACTGGCTCGCCGGGTGCGAGAAGTAGAACCCGCTCACCGCAGCGGCCGGCCACATCGCAAAGCTCTCGGTAAGATGCACGCCAGTATTGCGCGGTCCATCCACGAGGCGGAAGAGGGTTTCCTTTTCCGTATGGTCTGGGCAGGCGGGATAGCCCGGTGCCGGACGGATGCCGCGGTATCCTTCCCGGATCAGATCCTCGTTGCCCAGGCTTTCGCCTGCCGCGTAGCCCCAGAACTCCTTGCGTACCCGCTCATGAAGGCGTTCGGCAAATGCCTCGGCCAGCCGGTCGGCAATCGCCTTGACCATGATCGCGCTGTAGTCGTCGTGATCGTTCTGGTACTGTCGTACGAGCTCCTCGACACCGATACCGGCGGTCACCACGAAGGCGCCCAGGTAGTCGCGGAGTCCCGTTTCGCGCGGCGCGACGAAGTCGGCAAGCGCGCGGTTGGGGCGGCCCGGTGGCTTCTCGTCCTGCTGGCGCAGGCAGTGCACGGTGGCCAGCTCCGTGCTGCGGGATTCGTCGGCATAAACCTCGATGTCGTCCTGGTCGTTGCTGTTTGCCGGAAACAGGCCGATCACCGCCCTGGCGCGCAGCAGGCGACGCGCGACAATATCGGCCAGCATGCGTTCGGCATCCCGGAACAGCCTGGTCGCCTCGGCGCCTAAAGACTCGTCGGCAAGAATGGCCGGATAGTGTCCGTGCATCTCCCAGGTCTGAAAGAATGGCGACCAGTCGATATAAGCGCGCAGTTCTTCGAGCGGGTAGTCATCGAAAACCGTGAT
>JAJZVE010000664.1 GCA_021845835.1 Pseudomonadota bacterium
GCGCGGATTGTTCGGGTTGGACTTCAGCTTGCGGGGATCGACGATCCTGAGTTCCATCGCTCGGCTCCGTTCGGGGTCATTGCCCTCCCATTGCTCGGGAAGACCCCTCCCGGCAGCCGCATCCGCGCGGTCCGCTGCAAAGGCGCCGCGCAGCGGCGGGATCGCAGCCGGCCCAGCGCAGCGGCCGGCGCAGACCCACCCTTTGCGGCGGATGCTCGGCATGCGGCAACTTCTCTCTCCTGCTCATCTCCTATGACGCCGCATCGAACAGGTCGCGCGGCAGGCGCAGCGGCGGCGGAACCGACGCGTATTTCTCCTGCAATCGCGCCAGCAAGGCGCGCTCAGCGGAAAATCGGCGACGATGAAGTGCATCATCTCCATGCCGGATGCCGCCTTGTCCTCGGCAGTGACGAACCTGGTCGCGGTGAAATCGCCGGCCCCGAACGGGGGCTGGCCACCAACCAGGGCAGCGACCAATCCGATCGTCTGGCACCCAGCGTTCTTGCCCTTGTCGCCAAGGACCGCAGCTATCGCCTGATTGGGCGCCAGGTTGGATTGAGCAAGAACACCGTCGCTGACATCGTCAAGCGCAGCCGGAGAACGGCCCGCCGATGGCGCCGGTACAGTCGGTTGAAGTGGTCACGGCAGACTACCGTTGACACTCCCGCGCCGCAGGCCAATCATCGGCCGCTGTTCTGGACGGGAAGCCGGTGAAACTCCGGCACGGTCGCGCCGCTGTGATCGGTCGGGGAGATCGCCCCCGATCGAAAGTCAGACCTTGCCTGAGCACCCAACTCTGAGAACGGGACGCGCAATCCCAAGGAGATATCATGACCACTGCTGCTTACGCGCCGGCGGCCGAACCGATCTCCATCCCTGTCCAGGAGATCATTCCCTGGGCAATCTTTGCTGGCCTCATTGCCCTTCTTGCCCTCTACTTCGTCGGTGCAGAGCAGGGGGCAACTTCGATATTCAAGGGCATGTATATTCACGAATTCGTCCATGATGGCCGGCACCTCCTCGGCTTCCCCTGCCACTAAGGCCAAAGGAAATCTTCGTGGTCAGAACCCTTCTGGTCAGGGGGATGCTCGTTGGCATCCTCGCGGGACTGATGGCGTTCGCGTTTGCGGAAATCTTCGGCGAACCACAGGTCAACCTTGCCATCGGTTTTGAAGAGCATATCCATCAAATGGCAGGCGAGGCGCCTGAGCCCGAGCTCGTGAGCCGCAACGTGCAAAGTACCGTCGGACTGCTGACCGGCATGGTCGTGTATAGCTGTGCCCTCGGCGGTATCTTCGCATTGATATTTTCCTACGTGTACGGGCGGATTGGGCGCCTAAGCCCGCGTGCAACCGCTGCAGTCCTCGCAGCCGCCGGCTTCATCGCTGTTATTCTGGTGCCTCAGCTTAAATATCCGGCCAATCCACCAGCCATCGGCAATCCAGAAACAATCGGCGCTCGGACGACACTGTATTTCGGGATGATTACGCTTTCCGTGATCGCGTTCGTGGCAGCACTCGGTACCGGACGACGCCTTATCACCCGGTTCGGCCGTTGGAATGCCACCTTGATCAGCGGCGGAACATATATCGTCGTGATGTCAATCGTAATGCTAGTCCTGCCGCCAGTAAACGAAGTTCCGCTGGGCTTTTCCGCTGTCGTGTTCTGGAAATTTCGTCTCGCCTCGCTCGGCATAGAAGCGGTCCTGTGGACGGCGATCGGCCTTGCCTTCGGGCCGATCGCCGAGCGCGTACTGGCAGGACGTTCCAGAGATATGGCGCGATCGCGACTTGCCGGGTCAGTGTGAGCTGAGAACGGTATTCAGGCTCGATGGGGCGCCGCGCCAGCCCCACAATGATCGCGTCCCGGTTCGTCCGTAAGGGTGAATCCAGCACCCGTTGTATGGCGTGACTCCGTACTGTCGTTTGGCCGTCCGATGCCGTCGTACGGAGAAGCCGCCCGGCTCGCCGTGTCCGGCGGCTGGGCGCGTGGTGCGGGCTACGCCGCGAGAGCCTCACCGGGAGACTCGGTGTCGCCGGTACCGCCTGCCGCGAGATCTGCTTCGAGCGTGGCCAGCTCCGTCTCCTTCGCGTCCAGCTCATCCTGAAACGCAAATTCTTCCCCCAGGCGCTGATGGTAGCCGGGCAGACGCTGTTCCGCGTCGACCAGCCGGCGCCGTTGCTCGGTCCGCTCCGCCTCGAACCGCTCCAGCATGGATTCAAGCCGCGAGATCAGCCCGAGCGCGGTCAGGTCGGGGGCCAGTTCCACCTCCTGCTCGATGCCGGTGCGCTCCATCCAGACATCCAGCCGGTAGCGGCCTCCGGCGTGGTGCTTGCCCTGGGCACGCAGGTCAAAGCCGCCGATCCGAGCAACCGTCCAAGTGCCCTCGTCCCGCGCTTTCTCCGTCTGACGGAGGCGGCTGAGTAGCGTGGCACCGGCAACCTTGCGCGCCGTCAGGGTTCTGTCCCCGACCGTCATGGCAAAGGCATCGCCGCGCGTGCTGACCCGCAGCGCCAAATCCGCCTCGATCTGGGCGATGCGGGACGTAGCGGCGCGAATGACAGACTCGGCGCCCTGGATATGCCGCGCGACGGCATGTTGGTCGTCGAAATGCGCCGCCCGCAGGCGCCGCAGCCGGGCCACCTCGGCTTCCAGCCCCGCCTTCTGCAGCAACCGCTGATCGCCGGAGGCCAGCGCCTTGGCCATGGCGAACTGGTTCGCCTGGCCTTCGATGTCCTCCAGGCGGCGGATGCTGCGGTCGCCGGCGAGCGCCGCGGCGATGAATCGGGCCTTGCGTTCCAGCAGCTGCCACGAGGTCGCGTCCACGCTGCCGAGGGTCGCGTAGGCGTAGAGCTCGATCTCCTCGTTCTGGTTGCCCTGGCGTTCGATCCGCCCCTCGCGCTGCTCGATGTCGCTCGGCAGCCAGGGCACATCGAGGTGGTGCAGCGCCACCAGCCGCAGCTGCGCGTTGACGCCGGTGCCCATGGTCTGCGTCGAACCGAGCAGGATGCGCACGCGGCCGCTGTTCACGTCGTTGAACAGCGCCTGCTTGGCCGCCGACTTCCTGAAATCCTGCATGAAGGCGATCTGCGCGCGCGGCACCCCCAGCCGGACCAGTTCGTCGCGCACCCAGAGATAGGCGGAAAAGCCGCGCTTCGTGTCGGCCGCCTCCGTGCCGAGATCGGAGAACACCATCTGCGCCGCGCCGCGGAGCGGATAGGGCTGGCCGTCCGGCCGCCGGTAGACGCGATCCGCCGTCTCCAGCCAGATGCGATGGATATTGGCGATCATCGCGTTCAGCTTGTTCTCCGGCTCGTTACTGCGGAGCCTGTCACCCTCCTCCGGCTCCCTGACAAAGCGCATGTCGATCGCGGCATGCCGTCCGTCGGTGATCACCGACAGCAGGATGTCGTCGCCCTTCTCCGGCTTGCCCTTGCGCTGCTCAATGCGGCGGATGCGCTCGGCGAGGTGCTTCTGGTAGCGCCTGAAGGCCGGGCTGGAAGGAGCGGTGACGATCCGGCGTGTGCCGGTGCGGATCGCCGGCAGCGCCATGAACTGCCGCAGATCGTCTTTCAACACCACGT
>JAJZVE010000665.1 GCA_021845835.1 Pseudomonadota bacterium
GCGAGCTTCATCCCCCACGCCTTGAGGCTGGTCCACACCTTGCTGCGGGTCAGCAGACAGCTCGCCGCCTCATAGAGCAATGTGCGCATCTCCTTGTCCCCCTGGCGCGAGATGTGGCCGTCAAAATCGATCGACGTGCCGGACTGCTCGCGCTTCGGCGTAAGACCGAAATGCGCGCCGACATCGCGCGATCGGGCGAACCTTTCCGGTACGTCCACGGCGGTCTTGAACGCCAAAGCGGTCACCGGACCGACGCCAGGAATCGCCATGAAGCGCTTGCAGACCGCATCGTGGACGGTGATCTGCACGACCAGCGCGTGCATCCGGGTGTACTCGGCCCACAGCGCCGCCCGCGCCCGCAGCATCGGCTCCGCCATCGCCGCGAGGAAGGCGTCCCCGGCAACGGCGTCGCGCACGTGCTCGTCAAAGCTGCCGCGTCCGGCCGCATGCAGCTTGACGCCGAACACCTTCAGCGAGTGCCGGATCTCGTTCTCAAGGTCGAGGAACTTACGCTTCAGCGTCCGCCGGTGCGTCAGCAGCAGGCGCAGCCGGTAGCTGTCGTCGCTCTTCACATGCACGTCGCGATACCAGCCCGAGCGCACCAGCTGCGCCACCCCGCGCGCGTCATTGCGGTCGGTCTTGTTGCGCTGTGCCTTCAGCGCGGCGTGCACGTGCCGGGTCTCCAGCAGCACCACCTCGAGGCCAAGCCTCTGCAGGCCGCGGTGCAGCCAGGGCGACAGCGCACCGGCCTCGTGTCCGACGCGCCGGAGCCGCCCCGCGTAGCCTTCCAGAGCCTGGTGGATCGCGTCCGCGGCGGTGTCAGCGCTGGCTTCGAGCACCACGGCCCCGGCGCTGTTCACGACGCAGATCGCGGTCTCTTTGACGCCGACATCCAGTCCGGCAAAATACTCCACGGCTGTCCTCCGATGCTGCTTGGGGCGCGCTCGCGACCCCGTTGGACCCGCATCACCATGGAGGACAGCCGCCTTCACCGGAACCGGTTCCGCGGCCTTCCCACGCAACCGGGGCACCGATGCTGGCTTCGCCGCTGCAAGCCCGATTACGCCGTCACTCCCTTCTGATCCCGACTTTGTCCCCCCGCCAGTCGACTTTCTGCCCGCGCAGATCAACAGAAATCGGCGCCATGGACGCGAATGGGTGCGATCCCGCCCGATGCGCGATCAAGGTCAGATCAACCAACGCCGCTGCGTCAATTGATGGCGCAATCGGGCGCAGAATTGGTGCAGCGAACGTGCAGTTCGACGGTCGGACGTCACGCCAAGCCGTGGCATCGACAGAAGCCGTCGCCAGATCATCCGTGGCGCGCCCGGGTCATTGGAGGGCGACGAACAGCGCACTCCTCCCGCGCGCATAGAGGGCAGATGCGGAGACGGATCGCGGCTCAAGCCCGGCCGCAGCCGAACCGCTTGTGACCTGCGTCGGCGCAGACATCGGCGCCATGTTCGGACTCACGGTCGGCGGCGTCGCGCGCACCGGAGCGGCCTCGGGATGCACGACGACGGTCGCGAAGAGGCCGGCGCTGATGGCGTCGCTCGGGCCCGGGAGAGCCGCCTCCGAAGCCGGCTTCGTGCTCAATCCCATCGTCCCGACTGCCGCCCGCAACGCGCCCGACGTGCCGCCGATCTGCGGCGCGAGTGCGGCGACGTAGCGCTGTGTCTCGGCTGGCAGCGCGCGGCCGGTGTGCAGGAACGCATCGAGCCGCGCCGGCCCGGCGTTGTAGGCGGCGAGGAACCAGGGCACGCCATAGCGGTCCAGCATCTCGCGCAGATACGCCGCGCCGGCGAGGATGTTGTCGTGCGGCGCATACGGATCGGCGCCCAGCCCGTAGCGGGCACGCAGCGCGGCGTAGGTGTGCGGCATCACCTGCATCAGGCCGATCGCGCCTGCTGGTGAGCGGCTTGGCTCGCCGTCCATGGTCGCCTGGCCGCCGCTCTCCGCGCGCATCACGGCGGCGATCCAGGCTTCGGGAATGTCGAAGCGGTGCGCCGCCGCGGCGATGTCGGGCTGCCAAACCGCGACCGCTTCGTGTCCGTCGCCGCGCAACACGGGCATCGCACTTTCGCACACCGGCGCGCCGCTGAGCGGCACGAACAGCGCCGCGCGGGCCGCAAGACCACAGGTCGCGACCAGGGTCAGCACGTCCATCGTGAACCCCTCCATGAGCCAAACCGCCGCCACGCCGCTGACAGGTGAAGCGCTGCCAGCGTGCTCGCTCCGGTCAAGGGTGAAGCGCGCCAGGGCGCGCCGGCTGCGCCGCCCTTGACCTTCGCTGCGCGCGCCGGCGGAGCGGAAACCGGCCGGGACGGCAGGATGGCCGTCCCTGGGCCGAACAACAGGATGGCGCGGAAGATGTGCGGCACGGTCATCGCGTCCGCCCGCCGGGAAGCCAGAGCGGCGTGACGCGGCCGATGATGGCGTGGATCGGCGTCGGCCCGAAATACCGCCCGTCGAGCGAGGTCGGCACGCCGGGGATCAGCACGAAAATCTCGCCGTTCGGAACCCTGCCGCAACCACTCCATGCGGCCAGGCTGCGTCCGCGCCCGTCCACCGGCAGGGCGCGGGCGACGGTGTGGCCATCGATCGAAACCTCGCCGTCGCGCTCGCACACAGTTTGTCCGGCGACGGCGGCGACGCGCTTGAGCAGCGGCACGCCGCGCGGCAGATAGCCGCGTCGGGCGAACAGCCTGGCGCTGCGCCGGTCGGGCCAGAACAACACGTAATCGCCGACGCGGAGGTGCTTCCGGCTCGTGGCCGGCAGCACGCGCCAAAGGCCGACCGGCGTGCTGGCCGTGGCGTTCCAGACCACCAGCGGCCGTGCCTGCACCGCGGAGGCGGCGAGCAAGAGCAGGCCCGCGAGCATGGCGAGGAGCACGGCGTGCCGGTTCCGCCGATCCCGCGTCATGACGCCATCATCCGGCGCCGCAGCAGCCCGGCGCGATGCTGATCGGGGTCGTAGTGCCGCGGCTGCTCGCCGCAGAGCAGGCGGTTGTGGACGTGCCGCCAATAGGTCGGCGCGACATCCGCCGCCTCAACGCCGCCCTGCTCGACGGCATCAATCAGCGCGAGCACACGCTGCACCCGCGCCCAACCTGCCAGCCGCAGCAGGATCTCGCCGCCCGGGCGCACACCGGGCACCGTCGCGCAGGGTTCGCCCGCCCCGCAGGCCCGCAGGATATCGACGCGCGACAGGACGGTCCCGAAGTCGTTCGCCTGCCAGCGGACGAAGGCGAAGACCGCGCCGGGGGCGAAGAAGATCAGGCGCCGGCGCCGATCGAGAATGCGCTCGCCGGCATCACGGCCGAAGCGCAGCCAGTGTTCGACCCGATCCCGATCGAACACCAGCCTGACGCTGGTCAGAGGCTGCTGCGCGATCACTGCTCGCCTCCCAGGCCATCCCGGTGTGGTGCTCCCGACACCCGCTCGGCGTCCTTCCCGACGGTGGGAAGGACGCACGAACCGTGGAGCCATCCCTCTCTCAATGCGCCTTTCTTTGATTGCCTGACGCAACAATGGTCCGATGGGAGACAACGATGTTCCCGCTGTCCAAAGCGTAGGGTTCTG
>JAJZVE010000666.1 GCA_021845835.1 Pseudomonadota bacterium
TGGAGAGCACGCGGGCCGCCGCGTCCTGTAGCCCGACATCGCCTGTGCGGCACAGCAGCCGGACACTGACCAGGATCGCCTCAATTTCCTCGCTCGTGAACATGAGAGGCGGCAACTCGAAACCGCGCCGCAGCATATAGCCGAGGCCAGGTGCGCCGTCGATCGGGACCCTGCGCGCCTGCAACGTTGCGACATCGCGGTAAATGGTGCGTGGGGTCACCTCCAGCTTCGTCGCTAGGGCGGCCGCCGTGACCGGGCGGCTTGCCGTGCGCAGGAGCTGGATGATGTCGAACAAACGATCGGCCCGTCTCAGGGGCATCGGCACCTCCATCCAAGCGATCCTACACTACTGACAAATAGCTGTCAGCAGCCCTCTGCTAGCCTGCCTTCGAGCCAATGGAGGCGGATTTCGAGCCAATGGAGGCGGATTTGGTGAATCGGTACGGTGAGGTTGCTCGCGGCAATCCAAGCTGCAGGCAGCGTGCGACTACCCGGCTTCTCGTGCTTGTTGGGATGTGTCTTGCCGTGTTGATCGCGCAAATCGACACCTCAGTCGTCAATCTTGCGACCCATGCAATCGGAGACTCGTTCCAGGCCGGCGTGGCGCCGTTGCAATGGGTGCTGGATGCCTACAACCTCGTCTATGGCGTGCTGCTGCTCAGCGGCGGCTTGGTCGCGGATCTTTACGGACGGCGCCGGGCCTTCGCGGTCGGCACGATCGTCATGGCCGCAGGATCCCTTATCTGCGCCTTCGCGCCCAATGTCGGCGTCTTGATCGGTGGCCGCGCCATCACTGGCATGGCCGCGGCCCTGCTGCTGCCGTCGTCGCTTGCGATCATTCGCGTTGTCTGGCCGGAGCCTGCGGCGCGCGGGCGCGTGCTGGGCATCTGGGCAAGCTGCAACGGGCTCGCCTTCGCGATCGGTCCGACGCTCGGCGGAATCCTGATCGAGCATTTCGGATGGCGCAGCGTGTTCCTGCTGGCAGTCCCGCTGGCGTCCGTCGCATTCGTGCTGGCCCAGACGGTGGTGCCAGAGTCTGCCGATCTGAACGAACGGCATTTCGATCTGCAGGGTCAGGTTCTCGGCGCGCTGACGCTCGGGGGCGTCGCGCTCGCTGCGATTGCCGTTCGTGACGAAGGATGGCTCTGGATAGTGGCCCTGGGTGTCGCCGCCATCGCGCTGTCTCTTTTTCTCCGCATTGAGCGCCGACGCGGTCAAGCGGCGCTGGTCCCCCTCGACTTGTTTCGGATCCGGGCGTTCAGCGGCGGCGTCACCACTACCGCGGCCATGACTTTCGGCATTTACGGTATGATCTTCCTGATACCGCTTCTCTGGCAATCCGAAGATCATTTGACGCCACGCGACGCCGGCATCGCGCTGCTCTCTGTCTCTCTCGCGTTCTTTCTTGTCTCCACACAATCCGGTCGGCTGTCGGAACGCATGGGTGCGAGGCTGATGATCGCCATCGGCACCGGAATGATCGGCTGCGGATCCCTTGTTCTTGCCATCACCGACGCCGGCATGCCGATGGTGCTGGCCCAGATAGGGCTGACGATGGCTGGCGTTGGGATGGGCCTCAATACAGGTCCACTTTACGGAATTGCTGTTGGCAGCGTTGATCAGGAGCGGGCGGGCACGGCGTCGGCGCTGATAAATGTCGCCCGGATGGTTGGAGCAACCTTGGGTGTCGCTCTGTTAGGCACCGTGTTCTCACTGCTCCATGGCGGCGCCGCAGGTTTTCGTGCAGCGATGCTCGTCGGTGGAGCGGTGCAGCTTGGCGGTGCGCTGGTGGCGTTCGCCATGGTGAAATGACGACGCGGATATCTGGACTGCGGAGATGGGCCAGGGCTCGCGACGTCGCTCGGATAGTGGGAGCGGCGGATTTCCGTGCGGACGCGCGGCTGCTGCGGCGCGGCCTGCTCGATAATGGCTATGCCGAGCTTCCCGTCACCAGTGCGCATGCCGTCGCCCTCGACCTCCTGCCGCCGCTGCACAAAGACCCGTTCGACCGCATGCTGATTGCGCAGGCGCTGGTCGAAGGGATCATGCTGCTCACCGCGGACGCCGACCTCACGCGATATCCGGGACCGATCCAGGCGATCTGAGCCCGAGGCCTCGAACCACGGGCGCAACCCGCCGTCCGTTTCTATTTCTTCGATCCTCTACGATCGCTGTTCTTTGCTGTTGCACGGAGGAGTTTCCGTCTTTCTATCTGTGCCCCGTTCGCATCCATGAGCGGGGTCGATGACCGGGACAAAGATTCTCTGGGGTCAGATGCTGGGCGCACTCGCCATGGTGCTCCTCGGCTGCTGGGCCGCTACGGAATGGACGGCCTGGCGGCTCGGCTTCCAGCCGGCGCTCGGTTTGCCCTGGATCCGAATTGGCGCGGCACCGGTCTATCAGCCGCAGCTCTTCTTCGCGTGGTGGTACCATTTCGACGCCTATGCCCCCGGCGTCTTCGCCAGAGGCGCGGCGATCGCCTCGGCCGGAGGGCTCGGCGCGGCGCTGCTTGCCATTGTGGCCTCGGTCCTTCGCGCACGCCAGGCGCGGCACGTCACCACCTATGGCTCAGCGCATTGGGCGACGCGCCACGACATCGAGGCGGCGGGCCTGTTCGGTAACGCCGGGGTGCAGCTTGGCCGGCTCGGCGCGCAGACCCTCCGCCACGACGGGCCGGAGCACGTGCTCTGCTTCGCCCCGACGCGCTCGGGCAAGGGAGTCGGCCTGGTTGTGCCGACCCTGCTGTCATGGACCGGCAGCGTCATCGTCCATGACATCAAGGGCGAGAATTGGACCCTGACCGCTGGCTGGCGCGCGCAGTTCAGCCACTGCCTGCTGTTCGATCCGACCAACCCGCGCTCCGCCGCCTACAACCCGCTGCTGGAGGTCCGCCGCGGAGAATGGGAAGTGCGCGACGTCCAGAACATCGCCGACGTGCTGGTTGATCCCGAGGGCGCGCTGGAACGCCGGAACCACTGGGAGAAGACCAGCCACTCGCTGCTGGTCGGCGCCATCCTCCATGTCCTGTATGCCGAGCCGGACAAGACCCTGGCCGGCGTTGCCGCGTTCCTCTCCGATCCAGCGCGGCCGATCGAGCGGACTTTGCGCGCGATGATGACCACGCCGCATCTCAGCGCGCGCGGCGTCCATCCGGTGGTCGCGCAGTCGGCCCGTGAACTGCTGAACAAGTCGGAGAACGAGCGCTCCGGCGTGCTGAGCACGGCGATGTCGTTTCTCGGCCTCTACCGCGATCCGGTGATAGCCAAGGTCACGTCACACTCGGACTGGCGGATCGCCGATCTGGTCGGCGCCGAGCGGCCGGTGTCGCTCTTCCTCGTCGTGCCGCCCTCGGACATCTCGCGCACGAAGCCGCTGATCCGCCTGGTGCTCAACCAGATCGGCCGCCGGCTGACCGAGACCCTCGACGATCCCGCGCGTCGCGCAGCGGGCCACGCGTCGTCGCGCCTTCTTCTGATGCTCGACGAGTTTCCTGCCCTTGGCCGACTTGACTTCTTCGAATCCGCACTCGCCTTCATGGCCGGGTACGGCATCCGCGCCTTCCTGATCGCCCAGTCACTCAAC
>JAJZVE010000667.1 GCA_021845835.1 Pseudomonadota bacterium
CTAACTCAAGGCCGCAGACCGGGCAGCGGTCCCGCACGGTCAGCAGGCCGGCATAGAGCGGCGCCTGACCGCAGCGCGGGCAGCGGCAGCGCAGCGCCGCCACGGCAAGCGGCGCGGCCTGCAACGGCGCCACGCGGGCGCCTTCTCGCCTACTCGACCGCGATCTGGCCGGCGCCCCACCAGTAGATGCAGACGAACAGGAACAGCCACACCACATCGACGAAATGCCAGTACCAGGCCGCCGCCTCGAAGCCGAAATGGCGCTGCGGCGTGAACTGGCCGGCGCGGGCACGGAAGAAGCAGACGATCAGGAAACAGGTGCCGACGATGACGTGGAAGCCGTGGAAGCCGGTGGCGAGGAAGAACACCGCCGGATAGACGCCGCCGCCGTAGAAGTGGAACGGCGCGCTGGAATACTCGGCGATCTGGAAGCTGGTGAACGAGATGCCGAGCAGCACGGTCAGCCCAAGGCCGAGGATCAGGCCGCGGCGGTCGTTCTCGATCAGCGAATGGTGCGCCCAGGTGATCGTGGTGCCGGAGAGCAGCAGGATCAGCGTGTTCAGGAACGGGATATGGAACGGGTCGAAGGTGTGGATGCCGGGCGGCGGCCAGATGCCGGCGGTGTCGCCGACGACATGCTCCGGATACAGCGCGAAGTGGAAGTAGGCCCAGAAGAACGCGACGAAGAACATCACCTCGCTGGCGATGAACAGCGTCATGCCGTAGCGCAGGCCGAGGCGCACCACCGGCGTGTGCAGGCCCGGCGTGCGGCTTTCCCGCAGCACGTCGCGCCACCAGAAGAACATGGTCGCCAGCACGACGACGAGGCCGAGCGCCAGCAGGGCGTAGCTGCCGTAATGCGCGGCGAACACGATGCCGAGCACGGTCAGCCCGCCGCCGAGCGCCCCCGTGATCGGCCACGGGCTCGGATCGACCAGATGATACGGCTGCTTCAGGCCGGAGCCGGAGGGGAAGACGCTCACGGCGTGCGTGTCGGTGTTCATGCCATGCCCATCGCTGAAACTCACTGCTTCATCCCCAAAATGCCGCACGCATCAAGGGGTCGTTGCCGCTGCGACGCCGGCGGCGACGGCACTAGCGCACCAGCGGGCCGACATGCGGTCCGGCGGTGGCCAGCTTGCCGTTCTTTGCCGCGTCATCGAGCGAGCGGAAGAACGTGTAGGAAAGCGTGATCACGGTCACGTCGGCGGTCGAGGGATCGGTCGCGATCGCCGGATCGACCCAGAAGCTGACCGGCAACTGCATCTGCTGGTTCGGCGCCAGCGTCTGTTCGTTGAAGCAGAAGCAGGCGGTCTTGTGGAAATAGCGCCCGACCTTCTCCGGCGTGACGTTGTACACGGCAATGCCCGTCACCGGATGATCGGCCTGGTTGCGGGCGGCGTAGAATGCCACCTGCTGCTCACCGAGCTTCAGCGTGACCTGCTTGCGCTCCGGCGCGAAGGCCCAGGGCAGGTTGGGGTTGGTGTCGGCGTTGAAGCGCACGGTGATGGCGCGGTCGCTGACGCTGCGGCTGGTTTCCGGGCCGATCTGCGGCGTGCCGCCATAGCCGGTGACGGCGCAGAACACGCGATAGAGCGGCACCGCCGCAAACGACATCCCGAGCATGCCGAACACGACGGCGGCGAGCGCGATCGGCAGCGTGCGGCCCGGCCTGCGTCCCGGCCTGCGGTCCGTCATCGGCGTTCCCTCAGCCGGCGCCATGATGCGCCATCTTCACCATGGCGATGGCATAGAACAGCAGCGCCAGCACCAGCAGCGCCACCAGCATGGCAATGTTGCGGCCGCGCCGGCGGCGCGCCAGCACGGGATCCTCGGGCGACGGCGCGGGATCGAGGCGCATGCTCAGCCGACCAGCCGGTCCACCGCCAGCGCGGCGAACAGCACGGCGAGATAGAGCAGCGAATAGCGGAACATCGCCCGCGCCGGCGCATCGCGCGTCAGGCTGCGTCCGGACTCATCCTGGCGGTCGCGCAGCACGCGCCACGCCGCCACCACGAACCCCGCGCCCAGGGCCGCCGCGGCGAGGCCATAGACAGCACCGGCCAGTTGCAGCGCCCAGGGCAGCACGCCGAGCGGCGCCAGCAGCAGCGTGTAGAACATGATGTGCCGCCGCGTCGCCCGCGCCCCGGCGACCACCGGCAGCATCGGCACGCCGGCGCGCGCATAATCCCCGTGCGCCCACAGCGACAGCGACCAGAAATGCGGCGGCGTCCAGACGAACACGATGGCGAACAGCAGCAGCGGCAGCACGTCCACCCCGCCGGTCACCGCCGCCCAGCCGATCAGCGGCGGGAACGCGCCGGCGGCGCCGCCGATGACGATGTTCTGCGGCGTCCGCCGCTTCAGCCATATCGTGTAGACGAACACGTAGAACACGATCGACAGCGCCAGCACGCCGGCGGCGACGGCGTTGGTGGCCAGCCCCATCACCAGCACCGAGCCGACCGCGAGCGTCACGCCGAAGCCGAGCGCCTGACCCGGCGCGATGCGCCCGGCCGGGATCGGGCGATTGGCGGTGCGGCGCATCAGCGCGTCGATGTCGCGGTCGTACCACATGTTGATCGCCCCCGCCGCCCCGGCGGCGACGGCGATGCACAGCACGGCGGTGAACGCCAGCACCGGATGCAGCCGCCCCGGCGCCACCAGCAGCCCGACCAGGCCGGTGAAGACGACGAGCGCGACCACGCGCGGCTTCAGCAGCGTCAGCCAGTCGCTCGCCGAGGACTGGTCGATGATCGTGCTGCCGGAAAAAGCCAGCATGGACGCGCGGTCCCCGCTGCTTCCCGCCAGCAGCCCGGCGGCGGAGTGGTCCATCATGCGCCCCGTTCAGCGGATCCGCGGCAGTTCTTCGAAGGTATGGAACGGCGGTGGCGAGGAAAGGCTCCATTCCAGCGTCGTCGCGCCCTCGCCCCAGTAGTTCTCGGCCAGATGTTCCTTGGAGGCGAAGGTGCGGTAGCACACGTAGAAGAACACGATCATCCCGACGCCCGAGATGAACGAGCCCACGGTCGCCACCTCGTTCCAGCCCCTGAACGCCTCCGGATAGTCCACGTAGCGGCGCGGCATGCCGGCGAGACCGAGGAAGTGCATGGGGAAGAAGGTCAGGTTGACGCCGACGAAGGTGAGCCAGAAATGCACCTTGCCCCAGAACTCCGGATACGGCCGGCCGGTCATCTTGCCGATCCAGTAGTAGAAGCCTGCGAAGATCGAGAACACCGCGCCCAGCGACAGCACGTAGTGGAAGTGCGCCACCACGTAGTAGGTGTTGTGCAGGATCTGGTCGAGGCCGGCGTTGGACAGCACCACGCCGGTGACGCCGCCGATGGTGAACACGAAGATGAAGCCGACGGCCCACATCATCGGCACCTTCAGCTCGATCGACCCGCCCCACATGGTCGCGATCCAGGAGAAGATCTTGATGCCGGTTGGCACCGCGATGATCATGGTCGCAGCCATGAAGTAGGCGCGCGTGTCCACGTCGATGCCGGAGACGAACATGTGGTGCGCCCACACCACGAAGCCGACCACGCCGATCGCCACCATCGCGTACGCC
>JAJZVE010000668.1 GCA_021845835.1 Pseudomonadota bacterium
CGCGACCTATGTGCTGCCGCGGCTGCCGGGCGCGCTCGGCCTCTATCTCGGCCTGACCGGGGAGCGCATGGCAGGCGCGGATGCCGTGCATGCCGGCCTGGCGACGCATTTCGTGCCGCGCGAGCGGCTGCCGGCGCTGCGGGCGGCGCTGGTGGCGGACGGCGCGGCGGCGGTGGCGCCGCTGGCTGCGCCGCTGCCGGCGTTTTCGCTGGCGGCGCAGCGCCCGGCGATCGACCGCTGCTTTTCCGCCGGGTCGGTGCCGGACATCCTCGGCCGCCTCGCCATCGAGGACTCCGACTGGGCGCGGGCGACGCTCGCCACGCTCGGCCGCATGTCGCCGTCGGCGCTGTCCTGGTCGTTCGCGGCGATCCGGCGCGGCGCCGGGCTGGAACTGGCGGCGGCGCTGGCGGCCGAATTGCGGCTGACGCGGGCGGTCACGCGCCAGCCGGACTTCGCCGAGGGCGTGCGGGCGATGGTGGTGGACAAGGACCGCACGCCGCGCTGGGCACCGCCCACGCTGGCGCAGGTGGACGCTGCCGCCATTGCCGCGCTGCTGGATTGAGGACCGCGCGTGAAGGTGCTGCTGCACATGGCGGCGGGTCCGGGTCTGGCGGCGCGGCTGGCGGCGCTGGCCGCAGAGGATCTGCAGATCGCGGTCTGCCCGGAAGCGGACGAGACCGGGTTCGCCGCGCAGATGCGCGAGACCGAGGTGTTGTGGCACGTACTGAAGCCGCTGACCGCGGCGATGCTCGCGGGCGCGCCACGGCTGCGGCTGATCCAGAAGATCGGCACCGGCGTCAACACGATCGACCTCGACGCGGCGCGCGCCCGCGGCATTGCCGTGTGCAACCTGCCCGGCAGCAATGCGCCGGCGGTCGCGGAAATGACGCTGCTGCTGATGCTGGCGGCGCTGCGCCGGCTGCCGCTGCTCGACCGCGCGACGCGGGCGGGACGCGGCTGGGCGCTGGATGCGGCGCTGCAGGACGGGTTTGCCGAACTGGGCGGGCGCACCGTCGGCCTTGTCGGCTACGGCGCGGTGCCGCGGGCGCTGGCGCCGGTGCTGGGCGCGCTCGGCTGCCCGATCCTCTACACGGCGCGGACGGAAAAGCCCGACGCGATCGGCGATTGGCGTCCGCTGCCCGACCTGCTGGCGGAGGCCGACGTGGTCAGCCTGCACGTACCGCTGACGGCGGCGACCGAGCGCATGATCGACGCTGCCGCGCTGGCGCGCATGCGGCCGGGCGCGGTGCTGGTGAACACGGCGCGCGGCGGGCTGATCGACCAGCCGGCCCTGGTCGCGGCGCTGGCAAGCGGACGGCTGGGCGCGGCGGGGCTGGACGTGTTCGCCGAGGAGCCGCCGGCGCCGCACGAGGCGCTGCTGCGGCTCGACAGCGTGGTGCTGGCGCCGCATGTCGCGTGGCTGACCGCGGGCACTTTCGACCGCAGCTTCGCGCGCGCCGCCGAGAATTGCCGCCGCCTGCGCGACGGCCGCGACCTCCTCAACCGCGTGGTGTGACATGACCATTCCGCCGATCCTGAGCCGCCTGCGCCTGCCGGTCATCGGCGCGCCGTTGTTCATCGTCTCCACCCCCGACCTCGTCATCGCGCAGTGCAAGGCAGGCGTGGTCGGCAGCTTCCCGGCGCTGAACGCGCGCCCGGCGCACGTGCTGGAGGAATGGCTCAAGCGCATCATCGACGCGCTGGGCGAGCACGATTCGCGCCATCCCGACCGGCCCGCCGCACCGTTCGCGGTCAACCAGATCGTGCACCGCACCAACGAGCGTCTGTCGCACGACCTCGACATGTGCGCGAAATACCGCGTGCCGATCATGATCACCTCGCTGGGCGCGCGCGAGGAGGTGAACAGCATCGCGCACGGCTACGGCGGCATCACGTTCCACGACGTGATCAATGCGTCCTTCGCGCGCAAGGCGATCGAGAAGGGGGCGGACGGGCTGATCGCGGTCGCCGCCGGCGCGGGCGGACATGCCGGCAGCACCTCGCCCTTTGCGCTGGTGCAGGAAATCCGCGCGTTCTTCGATGGACCGCTGGCGCTCGCCGGCGCGATCGCGACCGGGGGGGCGGTGCTGGCGGCGCAGGCGATGGGTGCCGATTTCGCCTATGTCGGATCGGCCTTCATCGCCACCACGGAAGCGAACGCGCACATGGACCACAAGCGCATGATCGTGGACGGCGGTGCGGCGGACGTCGTGTACACGGATTATTTCAGCGGCGTGCTGGCAAACTTCCTGCGGGCCAGCGTCGTCCGCGCCGGCCTGGACCCCGACAGTCTGCCGCGCGGCGACAAAAGCCAGATGAAGATCGGCAGCGAGGAGGCGCGCGTCTGGCGCGATATCTGGAGCGCCGGGCAAGGCATCGGCGCGATCCGCGACGTGGTGCCGACCACCGAACTGGTGGCGCGGCTGGAGGCGGAATATCGCGCCGCGCGGGCGCGCATCGGAGGCGAAGGATGAGCAGCGATATCGCCGGCAAGGTGGCGTGGGTCACGGGGGCATCCTCCGGCCTCGGGCATCGCTTCGCGCAGGTGCTGGCCGGCGCGGGCGCGGTCGTGGCGTTGTCGGCGCGCCGCACCGGGCGGCTGCAGGCGCTGGCGCAAGAGATCGGCGGCGGGCGGGCGCTGGTGGTGACGCGCTACAGGGCGGACGTGCCGGCGATCCGGGACGCGGCGGCGCGCATCGAGCGCGAACTTGGTCCGATCGACATCCTGGTGAACAACGCCGGCGTCAGCCGGCAGGCGCGGCTGGAGGATTTCACCGAGGCCGACTATGACGCGGTGCTGGACGTGGACCTGAAGGGGGCGTTCTTCGCGGCCCAGGCGGCGGCGCGGCAGATGATCGCGCACGGGCGCGCCGGCCGCATCGTCAATATCGCCTCGATCGCCGCCTTCCGTCCGCTCGGCCAGCAGGCGCCGTACAGCATCGCCAAGGCCGGGCTGGTGGCGCTGACGCGCAGCCAGGCGCGCGAATGGGGCCGCCACGGCATCAACGCCAACGCCATCTGCCCGGGCTATATCCGCACCGAGATGGGCGGCGATTTCTGGCAGACGGAAGGCGGTGCCCGCCTGGTGGCGTCGCTGCCGCGCAGGCGCATGGGCGAACCGCGCGACCTGGACGGGCTGCTGCTGCTGCTGTGCTCGGGCGAAGCCTCGCGGTTCATCAACGGTGCGGCCATTTCCGCCGATGACGGGGCGGCAGCCTGGTAGGGACGCCGCATTGGCCTTGCCGCGCGACCGCGCGCCATCAGGGCGCGTCCGCGGACCGGACATGGATTGTGGCGGCCGGGTCGGCATAGAGGCGGTGCCAGCCTGGCAGCGCATCCAGCACGTCCACGATCGGCGTTCCCGTCCGCAGGATGGTCCAGCGAATGCCGTATTTGTCCACCGCCATCCGGAACGCCTCGATGTCCGGGCGCATGATCCGCAGATAGCCGGCGAGGAATGCGTCGCCGTACATGTCGGCGCGGCCATCGACGAACGGGGAAATGCCGTTGAAGATCAGATAGCCGCCGAAGGCGTAGTCATTGAACACCGGGCTGCGCGCCAGCGCGGG
>JAJZVE010000669.1 GCA_021845835.1 Pseudomonadota bacterium
CCCGCACGGCATCGCGCAGCGGGATCAGCGCCCGGATGATGCGGGCATGCCGGACGAAGATGCCGTGCTTGCTGCCGGCACTCTTCACCGGGACCGACACCGGGGTGCCGTCGATCACCTGGTGCAGCACCTCGCCGATCAGGACGTAGCTGCCCTCCTTGACCGTCGCACCCTCGGCGGCGGTGCCGACGACGATCCGGGGCGCCTTCGGTCGGCCGGGTTGCGCCGAGCGGGAAGGCAACTCCGGCGCCGGCAGACGCACGCCCTCGGCGAGTACGGCAAGGGCGCGGCCGAGCGCTGTCGCGAGGTCCAGACCCTGGTGCGGCCGGCAGGTGTAGGTCGGGCCATATTGGCTGCTGGTCCAGGCGTGCGTGCCCAGCACCATCTCCGGGTGCTCGGCAAAATAGCGGTTGGCCTGCAGCGCGCCCTCGCCATCCGCGTCCGGCGCCACCTCGGCCAGATCGAGCCAGGCCGGGCTGTTCGGCCCAGCCTCTGGGCGGCGACGCTGGAACAGCAGAACATCGACCACGACCTCGGTGCCGGCTTCTTCCTTCATCGCGCCCTGCGGCATCCGCACGGCACCGATCAGGTCCGCCATGCCGGCAATGTGGGTGCGCGCGGTGGCGTCGGTCTTGTCCATCGTCCAGCGCGAGGTGACGAAGACCGCGATGCCGCCGGGCCGCAGCCGCTCGATGCTGCGCGCGATGAAGTAGTCGTGCAGCGACAGGCCGAGCCGTCCTGCCGGGTCGTCCGCCCGCACGGTGCGATCCGAGAATGGCGGATTGCCGACCACCACGTCGTAGCGCTCGGCCAGCCGCGCCCGGGTGAAGTCCTCTGCCCTGATCCAGGCCTCGGGGAACAGTAGCCGGGCGATGCGCGCCGTGATCGGGTCCGCCTCGATGCCGGTCATCGCGGTCCTGGCGGCGGCCTTCTCGGGCATCGCGGCGAGGAACAGCCCGGTGCCGCAGCCCGGCTCCAGCACCTGGCCGCCGGCGAAGCCCATGCGCTCCAGCGCGGCCCAGATCGCCCGCACCATGAACGCCGGCGTGTAGTGGGCATACTGCGTGGCGCGCGCCAGCCCCGCCATCTCCTCGGCGCTGACCAGCTGTTCCAGCGCGTTCCCCAGGTCCTCCCAGCCCGGCCGGAACGCCTCGCCCGCCCGGCGGAACATCGTGTTGGCCAACTCGGACGCGCCGAAGCCGATGAAGCGCGACAGGCACTCTTGTTCCTCTGCCGTCGCGGCACGGCCCTCGGCCTCGATGGCGTGCAGCAGGCGGATGGCGGCGAGATTGTCTTCCGCCCTGCCCTTCCAGGTCGCGGCCAGCCCGCGATTGCCGCACAGCCGCCAGTTCTTCGCCGGCACCCGGATCGGGGGCACCGGGGCGTCTCCCGACCCCTCCTGCAGCTCGGGACACAACGCTTGGCTTGTGTGGCTGCTGTCGAGGGTCAGGCTGCTGATCGCGGTGGACTCGAACAGTGCATCGAGCGAGAGCTGGCCCGCTTGGCTCTTGGCCATTGTGCATGGTCCTGTGCTGGCAGCGCGTCGGGCCCGGCTGCCAGGAGCAGCCGGGGTGCCGAGCGTGTGCGGCTCGCCGGTCCGGGCGAGCGAACGGAAGGGATCAGGGGGAAAAGGGGCGCGATGGCCCGCGTCAGCAGGCTACCAGGCGCCGCAGGTCATCTCGATCAGGGCGCGCTCGACCTTGTCGAGCAGCGTCAGCGCCTGAAAATGGAGCTGCGAGCCGGTGCGAGCCTGGACGACGACATGCGCCCAGGCCGCGCAATCGTCCTGGAAGATCGGCTGCCCATCTCCGGGACAGTCGATCCGCTGCAACTGCACCGAGCGCGACCCATCGGACAGCGATCCGAGATCAGAAATTGTCCAGCCCTCATGTGCCGCGGCATCAGGATCGAAGGCGGCGCCGTCCGGCAAGACCGAAGCCTGTTGCGCGGGGTTGATGGTGATCGGAATGAGGCGCATCGGGGTCTCCTTGTCTGTGTCTTCTCCTCGAAGACCCCTCCCCGCAGCCGCGTCCGGCCGACCGGTGCAAAGGCGCCGCGCCCTTCGCGCGGCGGGATCGCAGCCGGCCCAGCGCAGCGGCCGGCGCAGACCCACCCTTTGCGCCGGGCGGACGGCATGCGGCAGCCAATTGCATTCCGTCGAATGCAATTCCTCTCCTCATGTCTGCTGCGCTTCCCGTTCCCGTCAGCCGGGCGTCGCCGAGGCTTCCGCGCTGATGCGGTCAGATGCGCGATCGATGCGGACAAGCCGCAATCATCCGGTGGGGTGCGCCGCCGCGATCACGTGAAACCAATCCGTCGGATTGGGCTGGCAGAACTTTCCGCCCGATCATACGCTGCTGGAGAGGCAGGCTTCTGTGGCCGTAAACCTGCGGCTCGACGTGACTATCTCGACCGGCCGATCACCTGAGGCGCAAGGACGAATGACCTATCATGGCGAATGCAGAGACGCAGTCGGCAAGATTGCCGCGAGGCACCAGGCCGGTGGCGAAGGCGTTCTTTGACGCACTCGACGCCGTCGCCGATGCTCAGAAGGCAGCGGTCGCCCGAGCCGCGCAGATCCTGATCCGCGATGAGCTGAAGACCCGGCGCGAGAAGGGCAAAGCGGCAAACGTTGGAACCGGCGCACGCCCAGCCGCGAAGCGAGCGGCTGGAAGGCCCGTCTCGACCTGAAACTTCGCGGCCACGGCTAAAGTATCGCGCGGGGGTGCCTAGCGCCGTGAATGTGCCGCGGCGCGGCTTGCGCGCGCGTCAGATCGCCGCTTTCAGTTCCTTTGCAGGACGGAAAGCGATTTTCCTGCTGGCCGCAATCTGGATCGCGGCGCCGGTCGCAGGATTGCGGCCGGTGCGCGCCGGACGATCCTTCACCTCAAGGCTGCCGAACCCGCCAAGCCGCAAGCGAGCACCCGCCTTCAAATGCGCAACCAGCAGTTCGATGACATCCTCCATCACCGTCTCCGCCTGCTTCTTCGGCATCGCATGCGCCTCGGCGAGCTGAGCGGCGAGATGCTTCAGGGTGACGTTCGCAACCGCCGCGGACTTTGGCGCGGATGCCGCAGCAGCGTTTTTGGTGCCGCCTCGCTGTGCCGGCGCCGTTTCGGCTTTCGGGGCAGCCTTCTTTGCCGGGGCGGTCGCTGCTGTCGTCTTCGAAGCCATGGTGCCTGGACCCTCCATGCGGTCACGCCCCGTCCACACGGGAATCCTGCCGCCCACGAGGCACAAGCCATTCCGGGCGATGGAGGTCAAGGCCGGCCTGTCCGGCAAGGCGGCGACGCCAGGACGCGTTCGCCACCGCGCGTATGGCTCGCCGTGCCCAGAATCGTCAGTCACCTCGGTCGGCGGCGCTGATTGCTGTCGGGACCATCTCCATCCCGTCGAGCCTCCCCGCCTGACCCATCCACGGTTCCGGCCGGATGGCGCGAACCCAATCCGCAAAACTCGGAATGCGGCCGAGATCCTCGATGATATGCTGTTCGGCGATCAGGCGCACCGGCACGACGCGGCCGGCACTGTTGGTGATCGTCACGCCGAAGATTTCTTCCGCCAGCCAG
>JAJZVE010000670.1 GCA_021845835.1 Pseudomonadota bacterium
GGGCAGGTAGTCGAGCACGGCATCCAGCAGCGGCTGCACGCCCTTGTTCTTGAACGCGGTGCCGCACAGCACCGGGCGGAACGCGCCGCTGATGGTGCCGGCCTTGATGCAGCGCTTCAGCGTGGCAACCGCCACATCGCCATGCTCGAAGTATTCCTCCATCGCCGCGTTGTCGAGCGACAGCGCGGTGTCGAGCAGGTTCTGGCGGTGTTCCCTGGCCTGTTCCAGCAGCTCGGCCGGGATCGGCTCGTCATGGAACCTCGCGCCCAGCTCGCCGCCTTCCCACACGATCGCCTTCATCTCGACCAGATCGACGACGCCCAGGAACTTGTCCTCGATGCCGATCGGCAGTTGCAGCGGCAGCGCCACGATTTCGAGCTTTTCCTTGAGGCTGTCGAAGGCACGGAAGAAGTCGGCGCCGGTGCGGTCGAGCTTGTTGATGAAGATGATCCGCGGCACGTTGTAGCGGTCGGCAAGGCGCCAGTTGGTTTCCGACTGCGGCTGCACGCCGGCCACGCCCTCGATGATGAACACCGCGCCGTCGAGCACGCGCAGGCTGCGGTTCACCTCGATGTTGAAGTCGATGTGGCCGGGCGTGTCGATGATGTTGATGCGGTGGTTCTTCCACTCGCAGGTGACGGCGGCGGAGGTGATGGTGATGCCGCGCTCGCGCTCCTGCTCCATGTAGTCGGTCGTGGTGTTGCCGTCGTGGACCTCGCCGATCTTGTGCGAAACGCCCGTGTAATACAGGATGCGCTCCGTGGTCGTGGTCTTGCCGGCATCGATATGGGCGGTGATGCCGATGTTGCGGATCTTCTCAAGCTCGGTCGCGGACACGATAGCCTCCATAAGCCCTCTGGGCACAGCATGAGCGGGCGCGGCGGGACTCCGCGTCCCGCGCACCTCGCTCCTCCCGGCCCGATCAGCCGGCTCGCCTGCGCGTCAGATGCCCGCGCCGCCGCCAAATTGCAAGCCCGGCGAGGCAATGTCCGGCGCATCGCGGGCGATCGGGCCGCGTTTGCGCGCACTTGCATGGCAGACCGGCAACCCGTGCGCAGGGGCGCCCGCCGGGCCGCGCCGGGTTGCCGGAAGCGTGGGGGCGGCGCATCCTCCGCGGCGTGCCGGCTCGGGAGGGAATCGCCATGACGCTGCTCGCGCGCCTGTTGGTCGCCGCCCTGCTGCTCGCGCCGCTGGGCGCGGCGGCGCAGACGGTGGCGATGGAACACTGGGTCACCGCCTGGACCGGGGCGGCGCAAGGCCCCTACCCGAGCGGCTTTCCCTCCGCCCAGCCGGTGCTGGCGCTGGCGTTCCCCGCCGCCGACGGGGGCGCGCACGACCAGAGCTTCCGGCTGATCCTGCGGCCCGACACCTGGGGCGAGGCGGCGCGGCTGCGCTTCTCCAACGCCTACGGCGCGCAGCCGCTGACGCTCGATGCCGTGCACGTGGCCATGCAGATGAGCGGCGCGGCGCTGATGCCCGCCACCAGCCGCGCGGTGACGTTCGATGGCCGGCCCGACGTGACCATCCCGCCCGGACAGGTCGCGTGGAGCGATCCGGTCGGGCTGGATTTCGTGCCGGCGGCGCTGGTCGAGAGCGGGCGCATGGCGGTCAGCTTCCACGTGGTCGGCGACGCCCCGACGATGACGTGGCACGCCAAGGCGCTCACCACGTCCTATCTGTCCCGCCCCGGTGCGGGTGCCGCGCCCGCGGGCGACGACAGCGAACTCGGCTTTCCCTTCACCACCACGTCCTGGTACTTCCTCGACGCGGTGGACATGATGGCGGCGCCGCAGACGCGCGCCATCGTCGCGTTCGGCGATTCGATCACCGACGGCACCGCCTCCACCCTCAACGGCGACGACCGCTGGCCGGACGTGCTGGCGCGCCGCCTGCATGCCGCCCTCGGCGACCGCGTCGTGGTGGTGAACGAGGGCATCGGCGGCAACCAGGTGGTCGGGCCGGCCCAATACGGACCCGGGCATCCGTTCCCGGGCGGCCCGGCGGCCCTGCAGCGGCTCGACCGCGACATTCTGGGCCTGTCGGGCGTCGGCACGGTGATCGTGATGGAGGGCATCAACGACCTCGGCTCCCAGGGCAACGCCAGCGCCGAGGCGGTCGAGCAGGGGATGAAGCAGTTGGTCGCGCGGGTGCGCTCGGGCATCCCCGGCGTGCGCGTGATCGGCGCCACGCTGACGCCGGCGCTCGGCAGCAGCAATCCGGCGCACGGCTCGGCCGCCGAGGACACGCAGCGGCAGGCCGTCAATGCGTTCATCCGCAGCGCCGGGCTGTTCGACGCGGTGCTGGACTTCGACGCGGTGACGCGCGATCCGGCGTCCGGCCAGATGCGCGCCGAGTTCGTCCCCGAGAGCACCACCGGCGGCGCCGGCGACAAGCTGCACCCAAACCGCGCCGGCTATCAGGCGATGGCGGCGTCGATTCCGCTCGCCGTCGTGCTGCCGGCGCCGTGAGCGAGGATGCGACGATGCCCCGGCCGAGCCGCCGCCAGCTTCTTGCCACCGCCGCCGCGCTGCCGCTGGTCGCGATCCGCACGCGGCCGGCGCGCGCCGCGCAGTTCAGCTACAAGTTCGCCAACAACATGCCGCCCGGCCATCCGCTGAACCTGCGCGCCCAGGAAGCGGCGAAGCGCATCGCGGCGGCGACCGGCGGCGCGGTGGAGCTGCGCATCTTCCCGGCCAGCCAGCTCGGCTCCGACACCGACACGCTCGGCCAGTTGCGCGCCGGCGCGGTGGAGTTCTTCACCCTTTCCGGCGTCATCCTCTCGACGCTGGTGCCGTCCGCCTCGATCAACGGCGTCGGCTTCGCGTTCAAGGACTACGGACAGGTCTGGCCGGCGATGGACGGCGCGCTCGGCGCCTATGTGCGCGGCGAGATCGCGCATCGTGGCCTGCATGCACTTGATAAGATGTGGGACAACGGCTTCCGCCACATCACTACCAGCACGCATCCGGTCCGAACGCCCGACGACCTGAAGGGGATGAAGCTGCGCGTGCCGGTCAGCCCGCTCTGGACCTCGATGTTCCAGGACCTCGGCGCGGCGCCGGTCAGCATCAACTTCAACGAGGTCTATCCGGCGCTGCAGACGCATATCGCCGACGGGCAGGAAAATCCGCTCGCCGTGATCGAGACCGCGAAGCTGTACGAGGTGCAGAAATACTGCTCGCTCACCGGCCATATGTGGGACGGGTTCTGGCTGCTTGCCAACCGCCGCGCCTTCGACCGGCTGCCGGCCGACGCGCAGGCGATCGTGTCGCGCGAACTCGATCGCGCCGCGCTCGACGAACGCGCCGACGTGGCGCAGCTCAACGCGACGCTGCGCGGGCGGCTGGAGCAGGCGGGCCTCGCGTTCAACACGGTCGATCCGCTGGCGTTCCGCGCGGCGCTGCAGCGGGCGGGCTTCTATACGGATTGGCACAAACGGTACGGCGACGCCGCGTGGCAGGTGCTGGAAGGCGCCGTCGGCACATTGTCCTGAGGGGGAACCGAGCATGGACTTCGACTATTCGCCAAAAGTCCTGGAGTTGAAGGCGCGCGTCGAAGCCTTC
>JAJZVE010000671.1 GCA_021845835.1 Pseudomonadota bacterium
AAGGTTTCGGCGCGACAGGTTCCGGCGCACATGGCGGATGGCCTTCATCAAACATTCACAGTGCCTGGCTAATCTGACGATCCCGTACCGGTCAAGTCGCAGCCTAACGATGCCCGCACAGATTACCTTCGAAAACCGAAACCAAAGGTCTTGATCGACAGCCAGCTGTCATAGGTAATCGCGATAACGGTCGCGAATAGCACCGCTCCGACGAGAAATGTCGTGAATACGGTGGCTTTGTGAAACAGGAAATCGATCGGCAGGGAAGCTTATCCTGCTGACGATTCGTCGCGTTTCAGACGTGGCAGGTCGAGCATTCTCAACCGCCACATCAGTGCCGGTCATGGCATCAATTCCAGACTATCAAAGCGTCACAGGCCGAGATTCTTCTTCCAGTAGGCTTCGATGGCTGAAACCGTGGCCGGAGGAAGCGGGCCGAAGGAGATGGACTTGGCCATCGGCTGCCCCTTTATGAAGCCCCACCTGAAGAACTTGGTGACTTCCTCGTTGGTGGCCTTGGGCGCGTTCTTGCGCAGGATTTGCCAGGTGCAACCGGAAATCGGCCAGGTTTCGGGACCCGGCTTGTCGGTCAGGATCACGTAGAAGTCCTGGGCCTTGGTGAAGTCCACATGCGCAGCGGCGTCTTGGAAGCCCTTGAGGCTGGGGCTGACGACCTTGCCGTCGCGGTTGACCATGCGGGCATAGGACAGCTTGCCTTCGAGGATGTAGGCGTATTCCACATAGCCGATGGAACCGGGGATGCGTTGCACGTACGAAGAGACCCCTTCATTGCCCTTGCCGCCCACGCCCGTCGGCCAGGCGACGGAGGTGTTGGCCCCGACCTTCTGCTTCCACTCGGGGCTGACCTTGGACAGGTAGTCGGCAAACGTGAATGTGGTACCCGAACCGTCGGAACGGTGCACCACGGTGATGTCCATGGCGGGCAGCTTCAGACCTGGATTGAGCTTTGCGATGGCCGGGTCATTCCACTTCTTGATCTTGCCGAGGTAAATATCGGCAACCACGGGACCGCTCAGAACCACCTCGCCCGGCTTGATGCCGGCGAGGTTGTAGACCATGTCTTCTCCGGCAATGGCCGTGGGGAACTGGATCAGGCCTTCCTTCGCCAATTCATCGGGCGTCAAGGGCATGTCGCTGGCGCCGAAGGCCACGGTGCCGGCCTTGATCTGAGCGATGCCGCCACCCGAACCGATGGACTGGTAATTGACCTGGATGCCGGTCTCCTTTTCATACGCGGCAGACCATTTGGCCACCAGCGGGTACACCCAGGTGCTGCCCGCACCGGTAAGATGGACTTCTGCGTAGGCGTTGGCCGCCAAGCCGGCGCCGACTGCGCCGGATACGGCAACAGCAAGGGCGGCTTTTGCAAACGATCGACGATTCAATTTCATATGTCACTCTCCTGGAATGGATAAGGTGATACGCTCAGCTACAGGCGGTACCTTAACAATAGATTGTGACAGTCATGTGACGGTCATCGCAAAAGAGGGTTTCTGACGGTTCGCCTGGCTCAACTGCGCAGCCGGCCGCGCCTCCGGGCGTGGCCAGGAAGGCGAAATCGGCGGCCAGGAGCGGAAATATCGGTGGCGCCGCGCCACGAAGGCCGGGCAGTGCATTCCTGCCTCCGAGCATGAACGGCGAACCGAGAGCAAGTCCCAGATCCGGCACGGTCGCTATCCTTGTTCCGCGCGTGGGTAGCGTTCCACGGCTTGACGCTTGGTGAGCGTCGAGCGCTGTTCGAGCAGGCGCTCGATCAGACGCGCCCAAAAATTCGTCACCTCGACGTGGCCGGCATCGGCCGGGTGCAGGGCGATGCGCAGCAAAGGTGTCTTGGCGGTCGCCGCCGCCAGCGATTCGAGCCATAAGCGGCTGGTGCAGCGGCGCAGCGGCGATCGGGTCGAGGCGGTGAGACAAGGGGCGCCGATCCGGACCGCGTCGGTGAGGCGCAGCAATCCGGATCGGGTACTCGTATAGAGCAGGGAGGAACGGCGGATCGCCGCGCGTGCGCCTACGCTGGCTAGCCATGCCGGGGGCACAAAGCCCGAGACCTGCCAACCGCAGCCATCTTCCAGTTGGGCCAGTCCGCGCGTGATTCGGTCTGCCGCCTGCACTTGGGTCAGGGCCGCGAACTCACCCTCGCCGTCGGTGAGAATTCGACGCTGTAGCCATGCATGCGGATTGCCTGGTGCTGGCGCCTCGTCGAGATGATAGTAGCCATGCAGTGCGACCTCGGCACCGGCTGCGATCCAGGCATTGACCGCAGCGACGAATCCCGGTGCGTCATCGATCCGCCCCGAGCGATGGTAATCGGGGACGACGAGCAGGGTGACCGCGGGAGAACCCAGGCGTTCGAGCATTTTCAGCAAGGCCTCGCAGGCCGACCAAGTGGCCGGCGCGACGTCGTGAATCGCGATGCACAGAACAGGTTTCACTGGCCACCAAGTGCGGTGGCGATCTCGATCGGAGCCGTGCTGTGACGCTTGAGTTGGGCATAACGCCTCAATTGCTGCGCCAGCGTGCGTTCCCACGAGTAGCGGCATTCGACCCGCTCCCGTGCTCGCCGGCCGAGTGCTTCGAGGTCGCGCTGATAGAGGGCGCTGACGGCTTCCGCGAGCGCGACGGCATCTCCGGGCCGGGCGATGGCGCCGACCGAGGCGTCGACGATTTCGCCCACCGCTCCGGAGCGGACGCCGATCACCGGTCTTCCGCAGGCCATCGCTTCGAGAAACACCAGGCCAAAGGTCTCGTGTTCTCCGGCGTGAATCAGGGCGTCGCAGCTCGCCAAGAGTCGACTCAGCCTGCTCGTGTCTTGCTCATAGGGCAGCAGGGTTTGCTGGGGAGAGAGGCGGCGGCGCTCGTTGCCACCGACGATCAGCAGGTGATAGGGCGGTCCCAGATATTCGATGGCGTTCTGGATAAGCGGCACCCGCTTCTCGGTGGAAATTCTTCCGGCATAGATGAGCAGGCGCGTATTGGCAGGTAGCTCTAGCTCCGAGCGCAAATTTGGATCGCGCCGCGCAGGGTGAAACCTGCGGGCGTCGACGCCCAGAGGCTGGACCTCCACGCGTTCGATGCCGATAGCCCGCAGACGTGCGGCAATCGACAGGCTCGGCGCCAGGACCAGATCGAAGTGGCGATAGAGCTTGCGCAAATAAATATCGGCAGCGGCCTGTGCCATGGCACCGAGCCTCGAACCGATCAGCCGGGACAGGTCGGAATGGACGAAGGCGACGGACGGCACACCGAGCCGATCCGCCGCACGCAGTGCAGCCCAGGCAACGTGATAAGGGTCGCCTGCCTCGATCACGTCCGGTTCCAGTGCACACAAGGCGTCGGTCCAGGCGCGGGTGCCGATGGGCAGCCGGTAGCCGTTGCCGAAGGGGATAATCGAACTGGGTAATTCGACCCGGCCGGGAAGGCTCGAGTCCTGGCTTGGGCCAGGAACGACGATGGTGTGGGTTACGCCGGATTGGGTGGCGAGAAATTCTTGTTTGGACAGCAGATAGCGCTTGACGCCGCCGCTGTTCGGCGCGAAGAA
>JAJZVE010000672.1 GCA_021845835.1 Pseudomonadota bacterium
ACGACGGCTGGAGCACGCTGGCGGCGGACCTCGCTGACCTGCCCCCGCTGCCGACGACGCTGACCCGCGACGCCTCCCGCAGCGTCATCAGCTACAACCAGAGTCCCGATGTCGGCTTCGACCGCGCCGTCAACCCGTATCGCGGCTGCGAGCACGGCTGTGTCTATTGCTACGCGCGGCCGACGCACGCCTATCTCGGCTACTCGCCCGGCCTCGATTTCGAGACGCGGCTGCTGTTCAAGCCCGATGTCGCGGAGCTGCTGGAGCGCGAGCTGCGCAAGCCCGGCTATGTCGCGCGCCCGCTCGCGCTCGGTTCCAACACCGATCCCTACCAGCCGGTCGAGCGCACGCTGAAGCTGACGCGCGCGGTGCTGGAGGTGCTGGCGCGGTTCGGCCATCCGGTCAGCATCGTCACCAAGTCCGCCGGCGTGCTGCGCGATCTCGACATCCTGCAGGCTCTGGCGCAACGGCGGCTGGTGCGGGTGTGGCTGTCGGTGACGACGCTCGACCCGGCGCTGGCGCGGCGCATGGAGCCGCGGGCGGCGGCGCCGGCGCGGCGGCTGCAGGCGGTGGCCGGCCTGCGCGCGGCCGGCGTGCCGGTGGGCGTGCTGGCGGCGCCGATGATCCCGGGCCTGAACGACGCCGAGCTGGAACGCATCCTGGCCGCCGCCGCCGCTGCGGGGGCGGCAACCGCCGGCTACATCCTGTTGCGCCTGCCGCACGAGATCAAACAGATCTTCGAGGACTGGCTGCAGCGCCATTTCCCGCAGCGGGCCAGGCACGTGCTGGAACTGGTCCGCGCGACGCGCGCCGGCGCGCTCAACGATGCGCGGTTCGGCCAGCGCATGAGCGGCACTGGCGCCTATGCCGATCTGCTGGCGCGCCGCTTCGCCCGCGCGGCGAAGCAGTACGGGCTGGAGGAGCAGATGGAGCTGGACTGCGCCGGCTTCGCCGCGCCGCCGGTGGCGAGGGGACTGGCGGAGGCGCAATTGTCGCTGTTCTGATCGAGCCGGCCGCGTCGCGGCGTTCGGCCGCCGTGCCGTGTCAGGGAGACGCGCGGGCGTAGCGGAGCGTGCAGGCACCGGCCGCGCGGATGCGCTTGCCGCTCTCCGCCAGCGTCGGCAGGTCGGTCGGCCCGACCCGCGCCACCACGCTGGCGGCGTGCCAGCCGATCGGGTAGAACAGCCGGCCATGCGGCCCGTAGAACAGGCCGAGATCGAACACCGGCGCCTCGCCGCCGCCCCAGACGCGCGCCGGCAGATAGGCCAGCACCAGTTCCCCCGGCTGCGGCATCACCGTCGCGTTCTCCAGCGGCAATCCCTCGGCGCGGTGCTTGTCGGCCAGCATCGTGTCGGGGATCGACGCCGCGATTTCCGGGCCGGTCCACATCCCGTGCAGCGCCGGGATGTCGCGCGGCGTGGCGAGGAGTTCCCACAGGAACGCCGCATTGGCCGGAGCGGCGTCGGCGAGCAGGTGCGCCGCCACATCGAGGCCGGAGCGGTCTTCCCGTATCCGGATCGCGCGCATCTCTTCCTTTCACGGCCTGACGGCCGCAGGATCGTGCCCGCTGCGCGGGCTGACCGCAAGCGTTCGTGATCGGTGCCGCACTGAACGGGCTTGCCGGCGCCGGACTTCGGCGTCATCGCGGGCACGCGCCACGCCATAGCGGAGGGAAGACCGTGCCGGACGACCTCGTGTTCCTGTTCGACGTGGACAACACGCTGCTCGACAACGACGCCGTGCAGCAGGACCTGCGCGACTACCTGGCGCGCGAGCACGGCCCGGCCTGCCGCGACCGCTACTGGCAGCTGTTCGAGGAGCTGCGCAACGAACTCGGCTACGCCGACTATCTCGGCGCGCTGGAGCGGCTGCGGCTGGAGGCGATGCACGACCCGCGCGTGCTGCGCATGGCCAACTGGCTGATCGACTACGCCTTCGCCAACCGGCTCTATCCCGGCGCGCTCGACGTGCTGCGGCATGTGCAGCAATGGGGGCCGGCGGTCATCCTGTCCGACGGCGACGCGGTGTTCCAGCCGCGCAAGGTGCAGCGCGCCGGCCTGTGGGACGCGGTCGGCGACCGGGTGCTGATCTTCATCCACAAGGAGGAGGAACTCGACGACGTGGAACGGCTGTTTCCGGCGCGGCATTACGTGATGATCGACGACAAGCTGCGCATCCTGGACTCGCTGAAGCGGCAATGGGGCGAGCGCGTGACCACCGTGTTCCCCCGCCAGGGCCGCTATGCCACCGACGCCGACACGCTGGCGCGCTATCGCCACGGCGACCGCGACGTGGCACGCATCGGCGACCTGCTGGACTGGGACCGCGACGATTTCGGAGCGACGCGATGACCGAACCCGAGACGCACGAGTTCGCCGGCGACGGCGTGTTCCCCAATTCGCCGCTGCCGCTGCTGATCTACCGCGCCGCCCTGCCTGCCGACGCGGCGGCGATGGAGCGGCATTTCGCCGAACATGGCTGGCGCGGCGGCTGGCGCGACGGCATCTACGATTTCCATCATTTCCACAGCAACGCGCACGAGGTTCTCGGCATCGCGCGCGGCGAGGTGCGCGCCATGTTCGGCGGCCCGCAGGGCCAGGAATTCACGCTGCACGCCGGCGACGTGGTGGTGATCCCGGCCGGCGTTGCGCACCGCAACATGGGCGATGCGGGCGATCTGCTGGTGGTCGGCGCCTATCCCGGCGCCGCCGCCTTCGACACGCGGCGCGGCGATCCGGCGGAATACGCGGAAGTGCTGCGCAATGTTTCCAGCGTGAAGCTGCCCGATTCGGACCCGGTGGACGGCGAAGCGGGAGCGCTGCGGCGCATCTGGGCCTGATCCGGGGCGCCGCGCGGCGCGAACAGCGCATCGCGGATCGCCGGCAGCATCGCCTGCGGGCTGTACTGTGCCTGCGCATGCGCGAACGCGCGCGCCGCCAGCGCCGGCGTGCCGTCCAGCGCCGCGATCGCCGCCCGCAGTGCGTCAGGCCAGGCATAGGACGGCACCAGATAGCCGTTCGCGCCGTCGCGGATGGCGTCGCGGAATGCCGGCGCGGGCGTGGCAAGCGTCGCCGTGCCGACGATCGCCGCTTCGAAATACTTCAGCTCCGACTTGCAGGCGGTGAAATCGTTGGACTGCAGCGGCACCAGGTTGAACTCCACCGCGGCGATCAGGCGTTGCAGGTTGAGGTAGTCCTGCAGCGAAAACCGCTCGATGCGGTCAGCGAAGGCGGCGAGCGGGCCGCCCGGCTCCAGGAAGCCGACGATGCGCAGCACCACGCGCGGGTCGTCGCGCAGTAGCGCCACCAGCGCATCCGCGATCAGCGCGAAGTCGCGGCGATGCGTCGGCGTGCCGCTGAAATAGCCGAGATGGATGCGCCCGTCGCGCGCGAAGCCGCTGGCGCGCTTGGCCTCGTACAGGCGCCGCGACACGTCGAGCTGCGTGCGCTCCAGGAAATTCGGCACCACGCGCACGTCCTTGTCCGGCGCACAGGCGCGCAGCCGCGCAGCGAGGAAGTCGTTGGTGACAATGGCGCGCTGGCACAGTTGCAGCGTTG
>JAJZVE010000673.1 GCA_021845835.1 Pseudomonadota bacterium
CCGACCATGGCGGGGCGAGGCCCAACGCTTGTTGCAGCAGGGTGGTGTCTTGCATGGGTGTGCCTCCGCAGGGTCCCCGACCTGCCCGAGCCTGGCGCCGTGCTCGCCGCCGTCAAGGACGCTGCGCGCCGCGCAAGAGCGCGGTGGCCCGCGAAGGGGCGGGCCATCCTTGACCGCAGCTCCGCGCGGCGCCTCGGCAGGGTTCAGGCCGGGGCGGAGAAACGGCTCCCAGCCGAACCGAGAAACACCTCAGGAGGGCGTGGACGCAGGCTTACCCACTCCAAACAGCGAGGAGGCCGCCATCCTCTACCTCGACGCGATGCAGACCCTGCTCGAACAGCAACTGGGCCGCGCCGCCAACGCCATCGCCCCTGACCGCAGTGAGGTCGCCGGCGACGATCCGGCATTCTGAACCCTATCGCCGCCGGCCTCTACACCAACAGAGGCCGGCAGCGATCTCACGCGCCAAATCCCACCGCGGGTTCGTCGCGGCAACCCGCCAGCAATGTCCCCCAGCCCCAAACCCGCAACAATGCCGCGCCGCCTAGCCCGGATAATTCATTGGGCTGGCTGATATGGGTGGCGCCCGCGTAGCCGGGGCAAAACCCCGGGCGGGGAGCGATTTTTCGGTTCCCCCGACGCGGCGGGTTCTGATTCAACCTGGATGTGGTTGTTCCGGTTGAGATCGATGGCCTGTCGCCGTCGGAGCTGAAGGCTCTGGTCGTGAGACTGCTCGGCGAGGTCGCCGAGCTCAAGCGGGTGGTGGCGGAGCAGCGCGCGGAGATTGCGCGGCTGAAGGGCCTGAAAGGCCGCCCTGACATCAAGCCGAGCGGCATGGACGATGCGACGACGCCGAAACCGCCGCAGCGTCACGGCAAGCACCGCCGGCGCGGCAAGTCGGCTCCGCGGGTCGGCATCGAGGATCGCGCGGTGAAGGCGGCGGCGCCGCGGGGGTCGCGCTTCAAGGGCTACGAGACCTTTGTCGTGCAGGACCTGGTGCTGCACGCCCGGGTCATCCGTTACCGTCGCGAACGCTGGACGACGCCGGACGGGCGGACGGTGCTGGCGCCCCTGCCAGCCGGTGTCGTCGGACATTTCGGCCCGGAGCTGCGCCGCTTCGTGCTCGCCCGGCACCATCATGGGCAAGTGACGGTGGAGCGGCTGACCACGCAACTGCGGGCGTTCGGCCTCGGCATCTCCGAACGCCAGGTGATGCGCCTGCTGATCGACCGGCACGATGGGTTCCTCGGCGAAAGTCGCGACGTGCTGCGGGCGGGATTGCAGACCGCGTCCTGGATCAGCGTCGATGACACCGGCGCGCGGCACGCCGGCCGCAACGGCTTCTGCACGCAGATCGGCGACGACAGCGTCACCTGGTTCGGCACGACGGGCAGCAAGAGCCGGCTCAACTTCCTCGACCTGCTGCGCGCCGGGCACACCGATTACCTCGTCAACGACGCGGCGGTGGACTACAGGCGCGCCCGCGCGCTCGCCGGCCCGGTGATCAGCCGCTTGGCCGCCGCGCCGCAACATCGCTTCGCCGACCGCGGCGCCAGGCAAGCGCATTTGCAGCATCTGGGCATTGCCGACCTGCAGGTCACGCCCGACCCCGTGTGCATCGCCACCGAGGGCGCGCTGTGGGGTGCTGTGGCGGATCACGGCTTCCTGCGCCATGCGGTGATCCCCGGGTCAGGCCCGGGGACCAGCGATGACGCCGGCCAGTTCGCCGTCGGCCGGCACGCGCTGTGCTGGGTGCATGCGGAACGGCTGGTCCATAAGCTCGACACCTTCACCGACCTGCACCGCGCCGCCCAGGAACACATGCGCGCGCTGATCTGGTGGTTTTACGCCGACCTGAAGGCCTGCCGGCCTGACCCGAGCACCCGTCGCCGCGGCGAGATGCGCGCCCGCTTCGATCGCATCTTCGCCCGCCGCACCGGCTTCGCCGTGCTCGATCGCCTGCTGGCGCGGCGGCATGCCAACAAGCCCGAACTGCTGATGGTGCTCGACCGGCCGGAGATTCCGCTGCACACCAACGGCTCGGAGCGCGACATCCGCTGCCAGGTGATCAAGCGCAAGATCAGCGGCGGCACCCACAGCGACGCCGGCCGCGATTGCCGCGATGCGTTCCTCGGTCTGATGCACACCTGCGCCAAGCTCGGCATCGGCTTCTGGGACTATCTCGGCGACCGGCTCGGTGTCGCCGGGCAGAACGACGTGCCCGAACTCGCCGATCTCATCCGCTGCCGCGGACAGCCAACCTGCCCCCTCATGCCCGGGGTTTTGCCCCGGCTACACACCCGCCAGCGAATCCCTGCCATGCTGACAAATAAGATGGGCTGGGGTCGTTCTTGGCAGCGGTTTCACACTGGGCGGTCCGAGGTTCTGGGTGGGCCAAGCCGCAAGCCGGCGCACAAACGCTATTGACAACAAAAATGAATGGGTTGAACGTGGCGTCACTTGGATAAGCGATAGAGTCAGCCGACTGACGATATCGCACAGATCACTGGATTTATCGGATTTTTGAAAATGGCAGCGGAAAGGTCCGACGCGCTGAGGGGGGCGACCAGCAAGGTCAAGGTCGGTGAAATTTCGACGGGGAAGGGATTGTCATTTCAGAGGACGGCGCGGTAATGAAATTAAGTGTATTCACCAGGAATTCGTCTCCAATTCGCAATACGACGTCTAAAGTAAATCTGTTTTCTCAGGAGAGCATAGTCCTATTTATTGCGATTACGCTTTTCGCAGTGTTTGCAATATTCGTTAGAGGCTTCGCAACGTCCGCGAATTTGCTGTCGCTCGTCCGGAGTGTTTCCGTGCTCGGAATTCTCGGCATCGGGATGGCTCTCGTCGTGATCGGACGGGGCATCAACCTGTCGCTGGTGGCGACGATGGCGATGACGGTGGCATGGACGCTGGCTCTCGTTGCGAAGTTTCATACCGCGTTCACCCCGATAGTCATCGGGATTTCGTTTGCCTCGGCGATCGGCATCGGCAGCGGCCTGATCATCGCCTATGTGGAAATCCCCGCCATCTTCGCCACCCTAGCGATGGGAACGCTGATTTATGGGATCGGCCGCTTCAAGCTGATCGACCTCGATGTCGTCTATGTTCCCGCCAACGCCGGGTGGATCAAGGTGTTCGGAGCCGAGGACGTTCTTGGCGTCCCCACCCCGGTACTCTTTTTTTCGGGAGTGGCCTTGATCGCCCACGGCTTTCTCCGCCACACCAAGATCGGCAAGTTCATCTACGCCGAGGGCGACAATTACGTGGCGGCGCGCATCACCGGCATTCCGGTGCGGCCGATGATCGTTCTCCAATATCTGCTTTCTTCGCTCATCGGCTTCGTCGCCGGGATGGTTACCGCCGCTTCGGTGGCGAGCATGAATACGCGGATCGTCAACTCCACACTCATATACGACGTCATCCTCGTCGTTGTCCTGGGCGGGGTCGGACTGAGCGGCGGCAAAGGAGGCGTCCGCAACGTAGTCGTCGGCACGCTGCTGATCGGCATCCTGCTCAACGGCATGACGATTCTCGATGTCCAGTACACCGT
>JAJZVE010000674.1 GCA_021845835.1 Pseudomonadota bacterium
ATCGACCGGGTTGCGCGGCGCGGCGAAGGGCAGGCGCGCGCGCAGCCGCGCCTGTGCGTCCTCCGGCATCGGCGGCATGGGCAGGCCGAGATCGGCGGCGGCATCCGCGATCAGCACGCCGCCGCCGCCGGAGATGGTGATGACGCCGAGCGTGTTGCCGACCGGATAGATGCGCTGCGTCGCCATCTGCGCGATGTCGAGCAGCTCGTCGGTCGTGCGCGCACGCACCACGCCGAACTCGGCCAGCACCGCGTCCGTCACCGCGTCGTTGCCGGCGACCGAGGCGGTGTGGCTGCGCGCCGCCGCGGCACCCTGCGCGCTGCGGCCGACCTTCATGATCACCACGGGCTTTTTCGCCCGCCGCGCCACCTCCAGCGCCAGCAGGAATTTCCCGGCGTGGCGGATGCCTTCCGCATAGGCGGCGATCACGTCGGTGTCGGGGTCTTCCGCCAGCCAGCCGATCACGTCGGCCAGCGCGACATCGGCCTCGTTGCCCGTGGTCACGCAAATGGGCGTGCCGAAGCCGCGGTCGCGCGCGGCGGTGAAGATATGCGTGCCATAGGCGCCGGACTGGCTGGCGATGCCGATGCGCCCCGGCAGCGGCCAGCCGCTTTCCAGCGACGAGGAGAAGATCGGATAGAAGCCGACGCGCGCATTGAACAGGCCGAGGCAATTCGGCCCCAGCAGCCGCATCCCGTGCGAAGCCGCCGCGTCGGTCATGCGCGCCTGCAACGCGGCGCCCGCCGCGTCCATCTCGGCGAACCCGGCCGTGAACACGATCGCCGCCCTGGTGCCGGCGCGCGCCAGATCGGCCACGGCCTGCACCGCCGCCTCGCCCGGCACCGCGACGATCGCCGCCTCCGGCACCTCCGACAGCGCCGCGACCGACGGATAGGCCGGCAGGCCCTGGATTTCGTCGCGCTTCGGATTGACCGGCAGGATGCGGCCGGCGAAGCCGCGCGCCAGCATGTTGGCGATCGGCCGCCCGCCGATCCGCACCGGATCGGCCGACGCGCCGATCACGGCGACGGAGCGCGGCGCCAGCAGGCAGTCGAGCGTGGCGAAATGGCGCGTCGTCATCCGGCCCCCGTGCGTGCTGCCCTCGGTGTCGCGCGGCGGGTCAGCGGTCGGCGCCGAATGCCCAGGCCAGCACGCCCTTCTGCGCGTGCAGGCGGTTTTCCGCCTCGTCGAACACGACGGAGGCGGGGCCGTCGATCACGTCCTCCGTCACTTCCTCGCCACGATGCGCCGGCAGGCAGTGCATGAAGATCGCATCCGGCGCCGCGCGCGCCATCAGCGCGGCATCGACGCGATAGGGCAGCAGCAGGTTGTGCCGCTTGGTGCCGGGATCGTCGGACATGCTGAGCCAGGCATCGGTGACGACGCAGCGCGCGCCATCCACGGCTGCCGCCGGATCGTCGGTCAGGCGGATGTCGGCGCCCTGCGCCTCTGCCCACGCCATCACGCGCGGCGACGGGCGCAGCGCATCCGGCGTCGCCAGAAGCAACGTGAAGCCGAAGCGGGCGGCGGCCTCGATCCAGCTATGCGCGACGTTGTTGCCGTCGCCGCACCACGCCACCTTCTGCCCGGCGATCGGGCCGCGATGCTCCTCGAAGGTCAGCACGTCGGCCATGATCTGGCACGGATGGCTTTCCGCGGTCAGGCCGTTGATCACCGGCACCGTCGCGTGGCGCGCCATCTCGTGCAGCTTCTCCGGCGCGTCGGTGCGCAGCATGATGGCATCGACGTAGCGCGACAGCACCCGCGCCGTGTCGGCGATCGTCTCGCCACGGCCAAGCTGCATGTCGCGCCCGCTCAGCGTGACCGGCGTGCCGCCGAGCTGGCGCACGCCGACCTCGAAGCTCACCCGCGTGCGCGTGGAGGGTTTCTCGAAGATCAGCGCGACCGAGCGCCCGGCCAGCGGCTGCGCCGTCTCGCCGCCCGACTTGAAGCGGGCGGCGAGGGCGAGCATCCGGCGCAGCGTCGCCGCATCGTGGTCGCGCAGATCGAGGAAGTGGCGCGGCGACGTCGGGCTCACTGCGCCGCCGCCTTCGCCGGCAGGCAGCGCCGCGCCCCGCGCCGCATCATCTCCAGCGCCTCGGCGATCTCGGCGTCGCTGACGATCAGCGGCGGCGCGAAGCGCAGCACGTTGTCGCCGGCGCCGACCGACAGCATCCCCTCGGCCAGGAACGCCGCCTGCACGTCGGTGTTCGGCACCACGCATTTCACGCCGAGCAGCAGCCCGGCGCCGCGCACGTCGACGAACACCTCCGGGAATTCGGCCACCACCTGCTCCAGCCCGCGCCAGAACAGCCGCGCGCGCCGGTCCACGTCGTCCAGGAAGCCCGGCGCCAGCACCACGTCGAGCACCGCGTTCGCCGCCGCGCAGGCCAGCGGGTTGCCGCCGAACGTCGTGCCGTGCGTGCCGGCGGTCAGGTGCTTCGCGACATGCTCGCGCGCCAGGATGCCGCCCATCGGGAAGCCTCCGGCGATGCCTTTCGCGATCGACATGACGTCCGGCGCGATGCCCGCCCATTCATGCGCGAACAGCCTGCCGGAGCGGCCCATGCCGATCTGCACCTCGTCCATGCCCAGGATCAGGCCGAACTCGTCGCAGGTGGCGCGCAGGTCGCGCAGGAACTGCAGGTCGGCCGCGCGGATGCCGCCTTCGCCCTGCACCGGTTCGACCAGGATGCCGGCGGTCTGCGGCGTGATCGCGTCGCGCACGGCATTGAGGTTGTTGAACGGCACGTGGTCGAAGCCATCGACGGTCGGCTCGAATCCCTTCAGGTATTTCGCGTTGCCGGTGGCGGCGAGCATCGCCAGCGTGCGGCCGTGGAACGCGCCCTCGAAGCAGATCACCCGGTAGCGCTCGGGATGGCCGCTCTCGTGCTGGGCGCGGCGGATCATCTTCACCAGCCCCTCGTTCGCCTCGGCGCCCGAGTTGCAGAAGAACGCGCTGTCGGCGAACGACGCGCCGACCAGCCGCTCGGCCAGACGCTCGGCCTGCGGAATGCGGTAGAGGTTGGAGACGTGCATCACCCGCGCGGCCTGCTCGGCAATCGCGGCAACCAGATGCGTGTGGTTGTGGCCGAGCGAGGAGGTCGCGATGCCCGACCCGAAATCGAGGAATCGTCGCCCGTCCGCCGTGTACAGCCAGACGCCCTCGCCCCGCTCGAAGGCGAGGTCGGCGCGGTTGTAGGTCGGCATCAGGGCGGAGATCATTGCCGGGTCGGTTCCCATCGCTCCCACGGTTCACGCCATCCGCGCCCCTGCGCGGACGGTTGCGGGAGAATGCGCAACATGGCGCCCGCGTGGCGGGCAAGTCAAACCGGCGCGGACGGGAAGCGGCCTTGCAGCGGCGCGGCAGCGGCGGAAACTGCGGCGGGCTAGGCGGTGGAGAGAGAGAGCGTGACGCTGGCGCGGCCGGATTGGGACATCAACCACGTGATCGCCTACGGGCAGTCGCTGTCGAGCGGCTACGAGGGCTGGCCGGCGCTGTCCACCGAACAGCCCTTCGACTCGCTGATGCTGGGCGAGG
>JAJZVE010000675.1 GCA_021845835.1 Pseudomonadota bacterium
ACTGCGGGCACCGCCACCCCTGCCAGTTGCGGCGGCGGCGGTGGCGCCGGCGGCAGGTCCGGCAGCGCCGCGGACGCCGGCGCCGGCGCGGCGGCGGGGGCCGGAGCGGGTGCCGGAGCAGGGGCGGGTGCGGGTGCGGGCGCTGGTTTCGGCGGCGGCGCGTTGGCGGCCTGCAGGTTGGCGTTGGGCTGCTCCTCGTCGCCGGACGCGGCGGGGGCGGGCGGCGGCGCCGGATGCGCGGCCGGCGGGGGCAGCGACGGGATCGGCTGCGCCACGGCGGCGTAGTGCGCGCTGCTGCGGTCGGCGATAAGGGCGCCGGCGGCGCGCTGCAGCGCCACGGCATCGGGCGGCGGCGGCTTGGCGGGGACCGAATTGACGGTCGGATAGGGGGCATCGGCGTTCGGCGGCGGCGGCCGGGCCTGCGCGATGGCGCCGCCTTCCAGCCCGTGCCACCAGTCGACCGGATTGAGCGAGGACGGCGCCGAGCAAGCGCCCAGCAGCAACGGCAGCGCAAGGATGAGCCGCGCCGGCCGCTCTTGAACCCGGTTCGGTGCGAGGGTAACACCCTGCCCGCGTGCAGCATTCATGTGTCGGGGTGGACCCTGCCCTGGCATCGACCCCACCCTGTCATTGGGCCGGGACGCCGCCCACATCTAGCAGCGCCGCCCCCAGGACGAAAGGACGCCCGCGATGGCCGATGCCCAGAAGCCGGAGCCCGCCCCATTCCGGCTCCCCGACCCCGCCGAGGTCGGCCGCTCGATGGCCGATATCGCCGAGCGGTCGCAGCGCATCGTCGGCGAATGGCTCAGGCGCCAGTCCGAGGACGGCGAGGTCGCCTCGTCCGACCCGTTGAATATCGGCAGCGCCTTCCTGGAGATGACGGCCAAACTGATGGCGAACCCGGCCAAGCTGATGCAGGCGCAGATCGGCTTCTGGCAGGACTACATGTCGCTGTGGCAGAGCACGGCGCGGCGCATGATGGGGCTGGACGGCGCGCCGGTGATCGAGGCCGACCCCAGGGACCGCCGCTTCAGGGACGACGCCTGGCGCGAAAACGAGGTGTTCGACTTCATCAAGCAGAGCTATCTGCTGTCCGCGCGCTACGTGCAGGACGTGGTGACGCATGTCGATGGCCTCGATGCGCACACCGCGCAGAAGGTGGACTTCTACGCGCGCCAGTTCGTCGATGCGATGAGCCCGAGCAACTTCCTGTTCACCAACCCCGAGGTGCTGCGCAAGACCGCCGAGACCGGCGGGGAGAATCTGCTGCGCGGGCTGAACAACCTGCTGACTGATCTGGAGCGCGGCAAGGGCCAGTTGCGCATCAAGATGACCGACATGGACGCCTTCCGCATCGGCGAGAACATCGCCGTCTCGCCGGGCAAGGTGGTCTATCAGAACGACCTGATGCAACTGGTCCAGTACGCGCCGACGACGGACAAGGTGCTGAAGCGCCCGCTGCTGATCATCCCGCCGTGGATCAACAAGTTCTACATCCTCGACCTGCGCCCGCGGAACAGCCTGGTGCGCTGGGCGACGTCCCAGGGCCATACGGTGTTCATGGTGAGCTGGGTCAACCCGGACGAGCGGCTGGCGGAAAAGGGGTTTGACGACTACATGACCGAAGGCGTGCTGGAAGCGCTGACCGCGATGGAGGCGGCGACCGGCGAGAGCGAGTTCAACGTCATCGGCTACTGCCTGGGCGGCACGCTGCTGTCCTGCACGCTGGCGTGGATGGCGGCGCATGGCGACGCGCGCATCAGGTCGGCGACGTTCTTCGTGACGCTCATGGATTTCCGCGAGTCGGGCGAGCTGAACGTGTTCATCGACGAAGAGCAGATCAAGATGCTCGAAGAGAAGATGAACCGGCGCGGCTTCCTCGAAGGCAGCGAGATGGGCACGACCTTCAACATGCTGCGCGCCAACGACCTGATCTGGTCGTTCGTGGTCAACAACTACCTGCTCGGCAACGACCCGTTCCCGTTCGACCTGCTCTACTGGAACAGCGATTCGACGCGCATGCCGGCGCGCATGCACAGCTTCTACCTGCGCAACATGTACCAGGAGAACAGGCTGATCGAGCCGGGCGGCATCTCGCTCGCCGGCACGCCGATCGATCTCACGCGCATCACGGTGCCGGCGTATTTCCTCTCCACGCGCGAGGACCATATCGCGCCGTGGCGCGCCACCTACAGCGGCACGCAGCTGCTCAAGGGACCGAACCGTTTCGTGCTGGCGGCGTCGGGGCACATCGCGGGCGTGGTCAATCCGCCGGACGGCGGCAAATACAGCCACTGGATCAACACCGAGCTGCCGCCGGAGCCGGAAGCGTGGTTCGCGGGCGCCACCGAGATCTCCGGATCGTGGTGGCCGGACTGGCACCGCTGGATCACGGCGCTCGACAAGCGGCAGGTGAAGGCGCGCATTCCCGGCGACGGCAAGCTGGCACCGATCGAGGACGCGCCGGGGAGTTACGTGACGGTGCGGGCGAGCTGAGGCGGCCGCCGCCGCACGTTACGCGACCACGGTTCCTGGTGCGCGCGTGCCTGGCACGGCCGCGGCGACATACCGCGCGAGGCGCGCAAGGCGGAATTCCACCACGCTGCCGGACGGTGCCCGCAGCATGGCATCCCCGTCCGACCAGCGCAGCCCGGGCTCGGCCGGATGCCAGCCAGCCGCGAAAGCTGCCGAGTCGAGGGGCATGTCCACTCCGTCAATGCACAGCGCGCGCAACGCGACGCCCAGCGTCCGCCAGTCGCTGCCGCTGACCGCGAGGGCGGCCGGCTGGAAGGTGCGCGAGCGTAGGCGCAGCGCGGCGCAATGATCCGGCATCGCGATACACCACCAATCGCCGAACAGCTGCGGCGCCAGCGCGGTGCCGCCGGCCTCGCAGCGGAGGCCGGGGTCATCGGTGACGGCGTGGCCGAGCCGCGGCAGCCGGACAAGCAGGCGGGCGCGCACCCGCGCCAGCGCCGGCCCGTCCGTCGCCAGCGCCGCGCACGCCTCCGCGCGCCAGATGCCGCGCGCGAAATCCGGATGCAATGCGACGGCATGGCCAGGTCCGGCATTGGCGAAGGCATCGCGGTTGCCGGTGTCGAGATAGCTTTCCGCCGGCAACCCCTCGGCGAGGATCACGTCGTGACGGTCGAGTTCGACATGCCACCAGGTGATCCGCTCCGCCGCCTGCTGCGCGATCGAGGCGCCGTTGAGCAGGTAGCGGACCGGGATCAGCACCCCGTCGAGAAACAGCGCGTGATCGGGCGAAAGCACGAGATCGCGTGACGGGCAGCCCGGCGCCACGGCGCCGCGTTGCACGCGGACCGGCATGACATCATGCGGGCGCGGATGGCGGCGCAGTTCGACGCTGCGATAACCGAGCCAGCGCACCGTCCGCAGGGCACCGCATGCCGTGCGCACCTGGTCGCCGACCCGCAGCGTCTCGACCGGGCGATCGCCCGCGCTGGTCGTGATCCGCGTACCCGCGGCAAAGCACGCGGCGGCGAAGAACAGGGCCGTGCCCTGCGTGGGCGCCAGCCC
>JAJZVE010000676.1 GCA_021845835.1 Pseudomonadota bacterium
GCTGGCTGTCCTCCGGGTGGCGGGCGCGGGTGGAGACGATCTCGCCTTCGTTGATGAAATCGTCGGACACCGCCACCGCCTGATCCAGCAGGCCGCCGGGGTTGTTGCGCAGGTCGACGACCAGTGCCCGCATCTTGCCGCCGGATTCGGAGCGCAGTTGGTCGAAGGCGCGGCGCAGCCCGGTGTCGGTCTGCTCGTTGAAGCTGGTGATGCGGATGTAGCCGACATCGCCTTCCAGGTGCGACTTGATGACCTGGATCTTGATGATCTCGCGCGTCAGCGTCAGGTCCAGCGGCTTGTCCACGCCCTCGCGCTTGACGGTGAGCGTGATCTTGCTGTTCGGCGGGCCGCGCATCTTGTCGACCGCGTCATTCAGCGCGATGCCCTGCACGCTCTTGCCGTCGAGCGCCAGGATCAGGTCGCCCGCCTTGACGCCGGCGCGGCTGGCCGGTGTGTCGTCGATCGGGCTGACCACCTTGATGATGCCGTTGTCCTCCGTCACCTCCAGCCCGAGGCCGCCGAACTCGCCGCGCGTCTGCACCTGCATGTCGCGGAAATTCTTCGCGTTCATGTAGTTGCTATGCGGATCGAGGCCGGTCAGCATGCCGTTCAGCGCGTTCTCCACCAGGTCGCGGTCGCTGACCGGATCGACGTATTCGGAGCGCGCCCGCTCGAACACGTCGGCGAACAGGTTGAGCAACTGGTAGGTGTCGGCATGGTCGCCGCTGTCCTCCGCCCAGGCGAGCGGCAGCAGGCGCAGGCCGGTGTGGCGGGCCAGCAGGCCCGAGGCCGGGCCAGCCGTCGCGCCGGCGATGAACGCGGCGCCCAGCAACAGCCCCGTGCGTAGCTTCATACTCGTCTTCCTCTCGCGCCGCGGCGCATGACACGTGATACAACCGATGCGTCTTCGGGCGGAAACGCTGCCCGGATCTACTCATAGAGTGGCGGGCTACGACCGTGTGCGCAAGAACGGTGCCGGGTTAACCGGCTCTCCATCCTTGCGTAATTCGACATAGAGTGTCGGCCGCGACGCTGGCGGGTTGCGCGGGTCCCACTCCGGCATCACCCCGACCGGCTCTCCCGCCGCGACGCGCCGACCGACCGTCGCGTCCAGCCGATCAAGGCCGGACAACACAAAGTGATAACCACCGCCGCAATCGACGATCAGCAGCAGGCCGAAGCTGCGGAACGGACCCGCGAACACCACCCGCCCGCCGCAGGGCGAGAGCACGCGGGCGCCGGGCGGGGGGGCGATGGTCTCGCCGGCGGCCGGGCCGGCATCGCTCGGCTGACCGAAGGCGCGCACCAGGCTGCCGGCGACCGGGGCGGCGAGCTGGCCGTGCGGTTCGCCGACCCCGGGACCGGCCGGACCGGCCAGCGCCTCCTGCCGCGCCTGTGCCTGCGCGGCCTGCGCCGCCTCGTGCCGGCGTTGGGCAGCCGCCGCTTCCTCGCGCGCGCGCGCCTCGGCGGCGCGGCGCTCGGCCTCGATGCGCGCGATGGCGGCGCGCAGGCTGTCCGCCCGCGCGGCATCGGCGGCGGCGCGCGTCGCCGCCTCCGCCACCGCGTCGGTTGCCGCGCGCTGCGCGGCCTGGGCATCCGCGATCTGCGCATCGAGGCCGGCGGCCAGCCGTGCCTGCTCCGCCTGCGCGGCGGTCAGGCCCGGCAACGCGGCGTCGAGCTGTGCCTGCAATTCCGCCACCGCTGCCTGCTCGGCGCGCAGCGCGGCGGCGTCGGCTTCCAGCCGGTGCGTGAGGCCCGCCAGCACGATCGCGCCGCGCACGGCCTGCTCGGGCGGCATCGGCACGGCGAGCAGGGTCTCGGCCGGATAGAGCGACAGCCGTTCGATCGTCGGCAGCAGAGGACGCAGCGCGGCGGCGCGGGCGGCGAGGCGGTCGGCGGCAGCGGTGCGCCGGCGCGACAGGTCCGCCACCTGCGCGGCGGCGGCGGCGAGCGCGTCCTCCGCCGCCTGCAGCCGTGCGGCGGCGGTGACACGGGCGTCGGCCAGCCTGGCCTCGGCGTCGGCGGCGGCCTTGGCGCGATCGGCGGCGTCGCGCTGCGCGGCGAGGTCGGCGGCGTGGGCGCGCTCGGCGTCGCGGAGCTGGTCCTGAGCGGGGGCGGCGGCGGCCAGGACCAGCAGCAGCGGGGCGACCAGCGTCCTCACGCCGATCCGGTCCCGACGCCGGGAGCGGGAGAAGGCAGCCGGCGTCATCCTGACCCGGTCAGCGCCTGCCCGGTCATCTCGGCCGGCTGCCGCAAGCCCATCAGCCGCAGCAGCGTCGGCGCGATGTCGGCCAGTCTGCCGTCGCGCAGCGAGCGCGCCGGACTGCCGAGCAGCAGCACCGGCACCGGGTTGGTGGTGTGCGCGGTGTGCGGACCGCCGGTCGCGGGGTCGCGCATCAGCTCGCAATTGCCGTGGTCGGCGGTGACCAGCAGCGCGCCGCCGGCGGCCTCGATCGCCTGCACGATCCGCCCCAGCCCGGCATCCACCGTCTCCACCGCGCGGATCGCGGCGGGCAGGCTGCCGGTGTGGCCGACCATGTCGGGATTGGCGAAGTTGAGCACGATCAGGTCGTAGGTTCCGGAGCCGATCGCGGCCACCGCCTTCTCAGTCACCTCGGGCGCCGACATTTCCGGCTGCAGGTCGTAGGTGGCGACCTTCGGCGAGGGCACCATGATGCGGTCCTCGCCCGCATAGGGCGTTTCGCGGCCGCCGTTGAGGAAATAGGTGACGTGCGCGTATTTCTCCGTCTCGGCGATGCGCAACTGGCGCAGGCCGGCGGCGGCCACCACTTCGCCGAGCAGGTTCGCCATGGTCTGCGGCGGGAACAGCACGCCGAGATAGGGTGCCAGTTCGTCGCTGTAATGCGTCATGCCGACCGCGGCGGCGAAACGGATCGCGCGCGGGCGGGGGAAGCCGGCGAAATCGGGTGCCAGCAGCGCGCCGAGCAGTTCGCGCACGCGGTCGGCGCGGAAGTTGAAGCACAGCAGCCCGTCGCCGTCGCGCATGCCGCGCCAGGCGCCGACCGCGGCGGGGACGATGAACTCGTCGGTGACGTTCTCGGCGTAGGCGTTGTCGATCACGCTCAGGGCGTCGGCGAAGCGCGCGCCTTCGCCCTCCGTGATCGCGAGATACGCCTTGGCGACGCGGTCCCAGCGCTTGTCGCGGTCCATCGCGTAGTAGCGCCCGCTGACGGTGGCGATGCGCGCGCCCTCGGGCAGTGCCGCGCCGAGCCGGCGCAGATACGCGGCGCCGGCGCGCGGCGGCGTGTCGCGCCCGTCGGTGAAGGCGTGCAGCGCCACCGGGATGCCGGCCGCCACCAGTGCGCGCGCCACCGCCGCCGCGTGGTCCTGATGCGAATGCACGCCGCCGGGCGAGACGAGGCCCATCAGGTGACAGGTGCCGCCCGATCCGCGCAGTTTTTCCACCAGGTCCTGGAAGGCGGGCAGCGTGGGCAGTTCGCCGGCGGCCAGCGCCTCGCCGATCCGCGGCAGCTCCTGCATGACCACGCGCCCGGCGCCGATGTTCATGTGACCGAC
>JAJZVE010000677.1 GCA_021845835.1 Pseudomonadota bacterium
TCGACGCCGCACCTGTGGCAGCCACTGTGGCTGCCACAGGTGCAGCCCTCTCCATACGCTCGCCCATGACAACGAGAACACACATCGCCCGCTACCCGCGCAAGGCGCCTCTCACCGGACGCTTACATCTGCCACGCCCTGTAGTGGAAAGATGCGCCACGCCGCTACGGCCCTCACAAAACGCTGTACAACCGTTCCATCTGCTGGGGCCGGCTTGGCGTGTTCGCCCGCATCTTCGCCCATCTCGCCGCCGATGCCGGCACGCCGCAGCGGCTGATGATCGATGCCACGCACCTCCAGGCTCATCGCACCGCCGCCAGCCCGCTCCAAAAGGGGCTCTTCAACGTTACCTCGGGCGTACCAAGGGTGGCCCAAACTCCAAGCTGCACGCCGTCTGCGACGGTGAGGGACGGCCCCTCATGCTGCTTCTGACCGAAGGGCAGATGAGTGATCACCGTGGAGCCGCGATGATGCTGCATGCCTTGCCGCCAGCACGGGAGTTGCTCGCCGATCGTGGCTACGACAGGAAGCGTTTCCGCGCCGCCTTCATCGAACGCGATCTTGCCCCCTGCATCCCTTAACCAGGAGCGCGCAACGCCCCCGCTCCCCTACAACGAGGAACTCTATCGTCAACGCCATCGCATCGAAAACATGTTGGGCAGGCTCAGGGACTGGCGCCGCATCGCCACTCGTTACGATCGCTGCGCCCACGCATTCTTCGGTGCCTTCAGCATCGCCGCCGCCGTGACCTACTGGCTGTGCCTCAGAGTCTTGACCCTAGTCTCCCTCGAGGACAGTGTTCCATGCTGAGACCAAGTTGGCGATGCCCCTCTCGTTGTCTGATCACAGGGCCGGATCGTCCAATCGGTTCATGCGAACCGCCGGACGCATTGCGGAAAAACCTGCCAGGGAACCTCGGAATGAAGGCTCATCCGTCACGAATAAGACGGGCGGATCAAGCGGGCGCGCGTCGCAGCCAGTTCCGAGCGGGTCGCCGCGGTGAACGGACGGCCAGCGCCGTCGAACGTCGGTCCGGCAACCCGCGAAGTCGCACCTGCGCGCACACCGAACCCGTTGACCATGCGAGCCTTATGGTTCAACGATGAGTACCATGGATACAACCCGCGAGAGTTGTTGACGGTGATGTCGGATCCGCCTCCCTGCCGGCAGTGCAGATTGGCCAGCTATCGGGGTGGGCTGGCGGGGCTTCGCCCGTGAGCATCTACGTCGCTCGGCGTCTTGCAGCGATCTTAGCGCTGACCTTCGGGATCAGTGTCGTCGTCTTCCTCATCATTCGCCTTATCCCGGGCGACCCCGCCATAGTCCTGCTGGGAACCAACGCGGGCGACCCGACGCTGGTCGCGCGGCTGCATCGACAGCTGGGCCTAGACCTTCCGATACAGGATCAATATCTGCGCTGGATCGGAAACATTCTGCGCGGCAATTTCGGCTATTCCTTCGGCTATCAGCAATCCGTGGACTCCCTGCTGGCTGCCAACTTTCCGGCAACGATCCAGCTCACCGTCGCGTCACTAGGACTTTCCCTCGTTCTGGGAGCAGTCATCGGTGCCACCGCCGCGCTGAAGCGCAACACCGCCCTCGACACCGCGGCAATGGGTTTTGCCCTCACCTGCATGTCGATGCCGAGTTTCTGGCTGGGCCTGTTGCTGATCCTGGGTTTCGCGGTGAAGCTGCCGTGGTTCGACGTGGTGGGCGGCACGTCCCTCAAGGGGCTGGTCCTGCCAGCCGTGACGCTCGCGCTCGGCAGCGCCGGCTTCAACGCTCGTTTCATCCGCTCGAGCGTAATCCAGGCGCTGGCGCAGAAACACGTCATCACGGCCCGAGCGAAGGGCACGACACGGTTGCAGGTGCTGTTGCGGCACGTTTTTCGCAATGCCCTGCTGCCTGTGATCACCATCGTGGGCTTGCAGATCGGCCAGCTTCTCTCGGGCACAATCGTCGTCGAGACGGTGTTTTCGCGTCCCGGCATCGGTCGCCTCTTGGTGCAGGCGATTCTATCGAAGGACTATCTCACCGTGCAGGCCGTCGTGCTCATCATTGCCGTCATCTACGCTCTGACCAACTTCCTCGTGGATCTCGCTTATCCGCTGCTCGATCCACGCATCGCACGACGGTAGGCCGCACGGTCATGGCCCCATCGAGCCACTCTGGTACGATCGCATTTGCCGAGGCCGACGACCCGGATGGCATTGTCGATGCCGCGGCCCCCCATGATTTCCTGCGCCGCGCTCTGCGCCATCGCAGCTTCGGCGCGGGAATCTTCATCTGTGCGGCTCTCGCCGTGCTGCTGCTCGCCGTGCCGCTTTTCGTTCACCTCAATCCCGACGCGCAGAACCCTCTCGCCACGTTCGCTCCCCCCTCCATGACGCACCCGATGGGTACGGACGAATTCGGTCGCGACATGCTGGCTCGCGTCGTGATCGGCGGGCGCACCACGGTTCTGGCCTGCATCGGCGTCGTGCTGCTCGGCGGTGTCGTCGGCAGCACGGTAGGACTGATCGCCGGCTTCTTCGGCGGCGCGGTGGGCTTCGTCATCATGCGCCTTGTGGACCTGCTGCTCGCATTCCCGGGCATTCTCCTCGCACTCGCGGTTTCCGCCATCCTCGGCCCCGGGCTCGTCAACGGCGTGATCGCCATCGCCGCGATCCTGGTGCCCGTCTACGCGCGACTGGTGGAGGGAGCGACAGTCGAGGTACGCCACCTGCCCTATGTCGACGCAGCCACCACGCTCGGCGCGGGTTCGCGCTGGATAATCCTGCGGCACGTGCTGCCTAATGTTTCGCCCGGTATCATCGTTCTCACCACCACCTGGCTCGGCATCGCGGCACTCTGGATCGCCGCGCTCGGCTTTATCGGGCTCGGTGTGCAGCCGCCGACGCCCGAATGGGGCGCAATCCTCAGCGACGGTCAGAACTACATCACCATCGCCTGGTGGATCACGGTCTTTCCGGGAGTTTTCTTGGCCCTGTTCGTGGTCGCCGTGAATCTCATCGGCGACGGGCTCCGTGACGAGCTCGATCCAACCCTGGCCCGCCGTTAGGGGCATACCATCCGCAACCACTCCATCGCACTACCAAAAAAGGGAGAGCCACGTGAAACGATCACTCAGTCTGCTGCTCGCCGCGGGCAGCGTCGCGCTGATGGCCCATGCGGCGCCGGCCGCAACCATCGACCACAACGCCAAGATTGTCATTGGCTGGGCCGAGCCGCCCGACTCGCTCAACCCGGCAACGACAGGCGCCCGCGACGTCGGTCCGCTCGTCGTCAATATCTTCAACACGCTTGTCTGGATGACGCCGGACTTCAAGGTGACGCCGGATCTCGCGACGTCCTGGACGCAGTCGCCCGACGGCAAGACCCTGACATTGCAACTGCGCCACGACGTCACCTTCCAAGACGGAACTCCGTTCGACGCCGCGGCCGTGGTGGCGAATATCGACTACATCACCAGTCCCGCGACACAGTCGAAGTCGGCGCTGGGCCTGCTCGGCCCATGCAAGACCGCGAAGGCAAC
>JAJZVE010000678.1 GCA_021845835.1 Pseudomonadota bacterium
TGAACGGCAGGCCGAACACATAGGGCTCGACACGGTTCGCGAACACGATGCCGCCCAGGATGCCCAGGAACGGCAGCAGCGCCAGAAGTCGTATCGCGCCCATTGTGTTGTTTCCTCCCTGTTGCGAGGCGCGCCGCGCTATTCGCGGGCGGCGCGGTTGGTGTAGTCGGTCAGCAGGGCCGCCGCGATGATGCTGATCACCGCGCAGACCGAGATGAACACCGCGATCGGCGTGCCGGAGTGGTAGTGCGCGAACAGCGCCGCCGCGATCATCGGCGCCGGCCCGCCGGCGACGATGGAGGCGAGCTGATAGCCCAGCGACGCGCCGGAATAGCGCAGCCGCGCCGGGAAGCTCTCGGCGATCAGCGCCGCCTGCGGCCCGTACATCAGGTCGTGCGGCACCAGCGACAGGATGACCGCCAGCATGATCCAGCCCGGCACCAGCGTGTTCAGCATGGCGAAGTAGAGCCAGCCGACCAGCCCGGTCAGCACCGCGCCGAGGATGTAGATGCGCCGGCGGCCGAAGCGGTCGGACAGGTAGCCGGCGAACGGCACCGTGAACAGCGACAGCACGGACGCGACCAGCACCGACAGCAGCAGCAGGTTGCGCGAGATGTGCAGCGCGCCGGTGCCGTAGGAGAACACGAAGGCGGTGAACACGTAGAACGGCGCCTGCTCGGCCATCCGCACCAGCGCGCTCAGGATGATCTCGCCCGGATGCCGCCGCCAGACCTCGGCCAGCGGCGCGCGCAGCACCTCGCCTTCCGCGATCACCTTGCGGAACGCCGGGGTTTCCAGGATGCCGAGGCGGATCCACAATCCCATGCCGACCAGGATGATGCTGAGCGCGAACGGGATGCGCCAGCCCCAGGTGAGGAAGCCCGGGCCGGAAATGGCGCTGAACGCCAGCACCGCGAGATTGGCCAGGAACAGCCCCGCCGGCACGCCGAGCTGCGGCCAGGCCGCGATGAAGCCGCGATTTGCGTTGCTGCGCGACCACTCCATCGCCAGCAGCACCGATCCGCCCCACTCGCCGCCGACGCCGATGCCCTGCAGCACCCGCAGGATGGTCAGCAGGATCGCGCCCCAGATGCCGATGCTGTCATAGCCCGGCACCACCGCCACCAGGAACGTCGCCGTCCCCATCAGCATCAGCGTCGCGATCAGCGTCGATTTGCGGCCGATGCGGTCGCCGAAATGCCCGAAGATCGCCGCCCCCACCGGGCGGGCGATGAAGCCGCCGAAATACACCCCGAACGCCTCCAGCGTGCCGACCAGCGGATCGGCATGCGGGAAGAACAGTTTCGCGAACACCAGGCCGGTGACGATGCTGTAGAGGAAGAAGTCATACCACTCGATCGTGGTGCCGATCGTGCTCGCGATCACCGCGCGCCGGAGTTGCGAGCGATGTTCCTCGTCGGTCAGGACGACGCCGGGCAGCGGCGCCCGGGCGGCAGACTGTGACATTCTTGTTATCCTCGCGTTCCGCTGGAACGTTCAACGATGGTCGGTCGCCTCTTGTGCCAGAATGTCACGGCGTTGTCATGGCGGCGCGTGGGAGCGCTCCACCGCGTGCTGGAACCGCCGCGCCAGCGCGCCATAGATCGGGCGGGGGCAGATCAGCCGCGACACGCCGAAGGCAAGCAGCGAGGTCGTCAGCAGCGCGATGGTCATGCGCTGGTTGTCGGTCATTTCCATCACGATGATGGTCGCGGTGATCGGCGCCTGCACCGCGCCCGAGAAATAGGCGACCATGCCGAGCAGCACGACCGCGCTGGTCGGTGCGCCGGGCACCAGATGCGCGATCCATTCGCCCAGGCCCGCGCCGACCGCGAGCGAGGGGGCGAAGATGCCGCCGGGCATGCCCGACAGATAGGAAATCACCGTCGCCAGCAGCTTCAGCGGCGCGAACATGAGCGGCAGCGACGCCGTGCCCGTCACCACGCCGCGCGCCTGCGTATAGCCGGTGCCGTAGGTGGCGCCGCCGGTCATCAGCCCGATCACCGCGATCAACAGGCCGCAGATCGCCGCGAACCCGATCGGGTTGCGGATCAGCCACTGGCCCACCCGGCCCGGCAGCGGCCGGCTGAGTTTCAGCAGCAAGGTGCTGAACAACCCGCCCGCCAGCCCGCAGATGACCGAGCAGAGCGCCACCGCGATCCAGCCGGCGCCGAAGGTCAGGTCCGCCTGCGTGGTGCCGAAATAGGTGTAGTTGCCGGCGATCGCGAGCGTGGTGATGCCGCCCAGGATCACCGCCGTCAGCACCGTGCCGGAGGTGCGTGATTCGAAGGAGTGGCTGAGTTCCTCGATCGCGAACACCACGCCGGCGAGCGGCGTGTTGAACGCGGCGGCAATGCCGGCCGCGCCGCCCGCCAGGATCAGGCTGCGCTGCACGTCCTGCCGGCGCAGCTTCACCACGCGCCCGATCGTGTGCATCATCGCCGCCCCGATCTGCACCGTCGGCCCCTCGCGCCCGATCGAGGCGCCGACCGTCAGCCCGAGCAGCGTCAGGAACACCTTGCCGATCGCGACGCGCAACGACAGGATGATGTCGACCGCGCGCATTTCCTCCAGGTGCAGCGCCGCGATGGTCTGCGGGATGCCGCTGCCCTGCGCGCCCTGGAAATAGTTGCGCGTCAGCCACACCGACAGCGACAGGCCGGCCGGCGCCAGCAGCAGGATCAGGTACGGGCGGCCGTGCAGCAGCCAGTGCATGACCTCGTCCGCCCATCCCGCCGCGCGGGCGAAGAACAGGGCGGTGAACGACACGGCGATGGCGCCGCCGAAGGTGACGAGGCGGGTCAGCCACAGCCGCCGCGACACGAAGGGCGCGATCACCCGCGCCCGGCTCAGGGGAATCCGGCTGCTCATCCCCGCACCTCCAGGTCCGCCGCGGTGTCCACGTCGTGCAGCCGGCGCAGCAGGGCGACGCGCCGGCGGGGGAAATTGGCCAGCGTGTCGGCCAGCGCGTGCGGCCCGGACCAGCGCACCGCGGCGAACGGCCGCGCCGGCCGCCGCGCGCCCAGCGCCACCAGCCAGTAGCCGCCATCCGCCGCCGGGCCGAAGCAGGCATCCGCGCCGCGCAGTTGCCGCAGCGCGCGCGCCACGTCGTCGGCCCGCAAATCCGGGATGTCGGCGCCGACGATCGCGACCGGCGCGCGCCGGTGCCGGTTCGCCGCCCGCTGCATCCGCGCGCCCAGGTCGCCGCGCCCCTGCGGCACGGCGGGCAGGCGGCGGCGCCAGGGACCGCGCGCGCCGTCCGGCGTGATCGCCAGCACGGTGCGGAACCGCCGGTCGGGGCCGAGCCGGCGCAGCGTGGCGCCGAGGGTGGCGCGATACCAGGACAGGGCGGCGCGGGCCCCGATGCCGGCGGCCAGCCGGCGCTTGACGGTGCCCAGGCGGGGGGCGCGGGCAAAGACGTAGCAGACAGGTCTCACGAATACAGCCTTGCGATGATCCGGGGCGGCACGCCTGCGAGATAGAGCGACAGGCAGGCCAGGTTGCGTGCGGAGCGGCGAGTCCAGCCCTCCTTAG
>JAJZVE010000679.1 GCA_021845835.1 Pseudomonadota bacterium
CGGCTGCTACCTGGTGCGGCTGCTCGAGGTGGCCCCGCCCGGCAGACCGGTGCGCCTGCCGCTGGAGAAGCGGCTGATCGCCTCGCAGCTCGGCATGACGCGGGAGACATTCTCGCGCGCGCTCGCCGCGGTCGCCCGGCACGGCCTGCTGGTCGATGGCGACCGGGTCGTGCTGACCGACGCCGCCGCCGCGCAGGCACGGTTTCCGGCTGACCCGCTGATCGACGGCGGCGAGGCGATCCTGCCGCTCTCCGCCAAACGCCCGTGACCCACCTGCGCGCCGCGACCGGCGGTATCCGGCCCCGGGCCGCCGCGCGCCGTCCTGACCCGGCTTCGTCCGCAGTTCCAGCGCCGATCGGTTTCATCCCGGCGCCCCCGATGGAGGCATGAATGCTCGACTCCACCACACTTCCCGCGCCGCCGCCGGAGAAGCCGCCCTCGCTCTACGCCAAGCGGGTGCGCGTCTATCCCAAGGCGGTCAGCGGCGTCATGCGGCGGATCAAGTGGGGCATCCTCGCGGCCTGCCTGCTCATCTACTATCTGGTGCCCCTGATCCGCTGGGACCGGGGCCCCGGCCGCCCCAGCCAGGCGGTGCTGCTCGATATGTGGAACGAGCGCTTCTACATCTTTTCCGTCGAACTCTGGCCGCAGGACATCTGGCTGCTGTCCGCCGCCCTGATCGCCGCGACGGTGGCGCTGTTCCTGGTCACCAGCATCATGGGCCGGGTATGGTGCGGCTATGCCTGCCCGCAGACCATCTGGACCGACCTGTTCATGCTGGTCGAACGGCGGATCGAGGGTGACCGCAACACGCGGCTGAAGCGTGACGCCGGCCCGCTGACCTTCGACAAGGCATGGCGGAAGGTGGCGAAACATGCCGCCTGGGTCGCGATCGGCTTCGCCACCGGCGGCGCGCTGACGATGTATTTCGTCGATGTGCCGACCCTGGTGCGGGAGTTCTGGACCGGTACGGCCTCCAGCACCGTCTATCTGACCATCGCCCTGCTGACCGCCGGGACCTATTTCATGGCCGGCTGGACGCGGGAGCAATGGTGCACCTACATGTGCCCCTGGCCGCGCTTCCAGTCCGCCATGTCGGACGAGGAGACGCTCAGCGTCACCTATCGCGTCTGGCGCGGCGAGCCGCGCGGCAAGGGCAAGGCGCAGCGCGAGGCACTCGGCGACTGCGTCGATTGCGGTTCCTGCGTGCATGTCTGCCCGGTCGGCATCGACATCCGCGACGGGCTGCAGCCGGATTGCATCAATTGCGGCCTGTGCATCGATGCCTGCAACCATGTGATGACCAGGACCGGGCGCCAGCCCTGGCTGATCTCCTGGGACTCGTTCGCGACCACCGAGGCGCGCGCGCAGGGCAAGCAGCCGAAGCCGATCCGGCTGCAGCGGACGCGCACCATCGTCTATGGCGCCGCGCTGGTCGGGCTGGCCGGAATCATCGTCGGCGGCCTGGTGCTGCGCCCGCGCCTGACGCTGCTGGCCGAGCACGACAGGCTGCCGCTGTTCGTCGCGCTGCGGGACGGAAGCGTGCGCAACGCCTATACCATGCGCATCGCCAACAAGATCGCCGGCGCGGGTCAGGTGCGCCTGACCGTGACGGGGCTGAAGGGCGCGGTGCTGTCCGCCGAAGGACAGCATGCGGACCGGGCGGGGGGATTGGTGCTGCCGGTGCCCACGGACGGAAATGCCGAGTACCGCATCTTCATCACCGCCCGCAACCCGGCCTCGGCCGGCACGGCGACCCGGCCGCTGGAATTCCACATCCGTCGCCTGTCGGATGGCGCGGAAGCGGAGGCGCACGAGAACTTCATCTCCGGCATGCATCCGTAGCCGGCGGCGGTGGAGCGGGTGACGGGAATCGAACCCGCACAACCAGCTTGGAAGGCTGGGGCTCTACCATTGAGCTACACCCGCCCGCGCGCCCCGGACGCTACCGTGCCGGAGGATGACAGGCAAGGCCGGAGGGAGGACGCGCTCAGGGGTGGCCGGCGCCCCCTCCTCTGCGCCCCTCTCCCGCCGGCGGGAGAGGGGCCAGCGCGGCGGCGGCGATCAGAAGTTGAAATTGTTGATGTTGTCCTTGGTGTAGACGAAGGGCGGGCCGAGCAGGATTTCGCTGCCGTTCACCACCTTCAGCTTGCCGAGCCGGCCGGCATCGAGTTCCGTCGATCCGGGCTTCAGCTTGCCATCCGCCACGGCGCGCATGGCATAGACGGCGGCGTAGCCGAGATCGACCGGGTTCCACAGCACGACCGACTTGACGCAGCCCGACTTCACATAGGGCTTCATGGCGTTCGGCGTGGCGAGCCCGACCACGGCGACCTTGCCGCAGAGCTTGGCGCGCGTCACCGCCTCGGCCGAGGCGGGGGTGGCGACCGAGGTCATGCCGAACAGGCCGGCAAGCTGGTCGCCATACTTGTTGATCAGCGTGGAGGCCTGGTTGAACGACAGGATGTTGTCCTCCTGCGCCTCCACCGTCTCCAGCCACTTCATCTTCGGGTGGCACTTCTTGGCATAGGCCCACATCTCGGCGATCCAGCGGGCCTGGTTGGGCGTGGTGAAGGTGCTGGTGACGATGGCGAAGGATTTGTCCTCGCCGATCTCCTTCGCCATGTTGTCGATCATCGCCTTGGCGATGCCGTTGAACTCGGCCTGGTTGACGAACCACTCGCGCGCTTCGGGCGTGGAGTTGGCGTCGTAGCCGACGACATGGATGCCCTTGCCCAGCGCCTTCTTCAGCACCGGCGCGATCGCCACCGGATCGTTGGCGGCGAACAGCACGCCGTTGACGCCGCGGGTGATGTAGTTGTCGATGAACTTGATCTGCTCGTCGATCTTGGCCTCGGTCGGGCCGTCGGTGGTGACCTTGACGTTGCCGAGTTCCTTCGCCGCCTGCTGCATGCCCTGCGAGGTGGCGTTGAAGTAGCCGATGCCGATCAGCTTCGGCACATCGACCAGCGTGATCGGCTTGCCGGCCAGGTTCGGCGCATTGCGCGCCTGACCGCCGTCATATGCCTTGCTGGCCATCGTGCCCGCGCCGCCGTTGCACGGCAGCGGGTTGACCGGCAGGTCATCGGCGCCGTCCCAGCGGGCGGCGGCGAACGCCGTCTGCCCGGCGAGCAAGGTGCCCGCCAGCGCCAGCGCAGTCAGCATGAGCCTCATGGATTTTCCCTTCCCTCGGTTGTCGTCCGCGGCACGCGCCGCGGTTCTGCCGCGCGCAGGGCGGAGCGCCGTCGCTCGGCAAAGTTGGTCGCCAGGATCGACAGGATCAGCACCGTGCCGATCACCACGATGGTCGCATCCCCCTTCACGCCGGTCAGCGCCAGCCCGTCCTTGAGCAACTGGATCAGCACGAGGCCGAGCACGGTGCCGGCGATGGTGCCGGTGCCGCCGAAGATGCTGGTGCCGCCCAGCACGACCGCGGCGATCACGTCGAGCTCGACGCCGCCGCCCATGTCGGAGCGCGTGGTGCTGACGCGCGAGACGAAGATCCAGGCGGCCAGCGCCGCCATCAGCCCCGAC
>JAJZVE010000680.1 GCA_021845835.1 Pseudomonadota bacterium
ACTGCCCTGGATGCGCGCCGCCTTCAGCGGGATCAGCGGCAGCGACCACGGCGCGGCGCCGCCGAACAGGCCGACCAGAATCAGGCTGCCGCCCTTGGCGAGGCTGTTGAACGCCAGTTCGCTCGTCGCGGGCGTGCCGACCAGATCGATCGCTCCCCAGCACGGGCCGCCCAGCGCAGCGGTGACCTGCTGCAGCGCATCCGGCGCCGCGCCGTCGATGGCGGCCAGCGCGCCGGCGGCCAGCGCCGCCTCGCGCTTGCGCGCGTCGATGTCGACCACCACCGATCCCTTGCCACCCAGCGCCTGGATGATCGCGATGCACATCAGGCCGAGTCCGCCGGCGCCGATCACCAGCACCGGTTCGCGTTCGATCAGGTCGCCAAGCTTCTTGACCGCCGAGAACGTGGTCAGGCCGGAGCAGGCGAACGGCGCGGCGACGGTGGGATCGGTATCGCCCAGCGGCACCAGATAGCGCTCGTGGGGCACCACCGTGAAATCGGAATAGCCGCCGTCGCAGTGCACGCCCAGGCAGCGCGGCTTCATGCACAGGTTTTCGTTGCCGTCGAGGCAGGCGCGGCATTTGCCGCACCCGATCCACGGAAACACCACGCAGGATTCGCCGACGCGGCGCTGCGACAGCTCGGGACCGACCGCGACGATCTCGCCGGAAATCTCGTGCCCCATGGTCAGCGGCAGGGGAATGCCGCGATCCTTCAGCAGCAGCCGGCGGCCGGCGCCGAGATCGTAGCCGCCTTCCCAGATGTGCAGATCGCTGTGGCAGACGCCGGCGGCGCTGACGCGCACCACCACCTCCGCGCCGGCAGGCACAGGGGTCGGGCGGGTCACCTCCTGCAGCGGTTCGCCGAACGCGATGACCTGATAGCTTTTCATGGGATCGTTCCTCCTTGCCGGGCGCCCGCGAACCGGGTTCCGGCGCATGCTCGTTCGGGCGCAATGATCGGCAGGTTAGGTTGTCCAGACAAGTCCGTCAATCGCGCGGCACCGGTGCGCGGCCGCAACGCCTGCCGCCTTGCCGCCGCGATGACGGCGATTGTAGGGGCCGGGGAATTGCAGCCGGAAAGCGGGGAAACGACGACGGCACACCACGCGGCCGGGACCAGTCCGTCCGATTCTGTCAGGGCGGCGCACGCCTGACCATCGGCGCCGCAGGTCCCCGGATCGTTGGTTGACGCAGTTGTTGGGACAATCTAACATGCCGATAAAAAGGAGGGGACATGTCCGAATTCATGCTCTGGCCGGCGATGCCGTTCTGGCGGACTTGCGGTCCGGCCGCATCCGGTGACGCGCGCGGCATCCGTCGATGAGTGCGCGGGGCGTGGCCATGAAGCGTGAAATCGCCTTCGACCAGCAGCTCATCGTCTTTTCGCTGTTTCTCGTCATCTTCGTGGCGTTTTCGGTGTTTCTGCCGGGATTTTTCACGGTCGGCAACGTGGTGACGCTGCTGCGGACCGAATCCGTGCTCGGCATTCTCGGCCTCGGCATGGCGGTGGTGGTGATCGGCCGCGGCATCGACCTGTCGATGATCGCGTTGCTGACGGTGCCGACCGGCGTGGTGCTGTCGCTGGTGGGGGCGGGGCATGGCTTCCTGCTCTCGCTGCTCGCCGGCCTGGCGGTGGCGGTCGCGGTTGCCGTGCTCAACGGCATTCTGGTGGCGTACGCGGAAATCCCGTCGCTGTTCGCGACCCTGGCGGTGGGCATCGGCCTGGCCGGCATCGGGCAGAGCGGGCTGTTCGAATACGACATCGTGCCCTGGCCGAAGTCGCTCGACATGATCGCCTGGATCGGGCGCGGCGACTGGCGCGGCATCCCCTATTCGGTGTTCGCCTTCGTCGTCGCCGCGATCGTCGTCGGCGTGTTCATGCGAAAGACGCGGCCGGGCCTGTTCATCTACGCGATCGGCGACAACCCGGGAGCTGCCCGCATCGCCGGCATCGCGGTGCGCCCGATGATGATCGTGATGTACTCGATCTCCGCGGTGATCAGCGTCTTCGCCGGGCTGGTGCTGTCGGCATCGGCCAACAACATGGATACGCGCATCTTCAACCTGACCTGGATCTACGACGTGATCCTGGTGGTGGTTCTGGGCGGCGTCGGGTTGTCGGGCGGGCGGGGCGGCGCGCTGAACGTGGTCGTGGGCACGCTGCTGATCGGCACGATCATCAACGGCATGACGATCATGAACATCCCCTACGAGGTGCAGAGCCTGATCAAGGGCGTGGTGCTGCTGATCGCCATGGCCCTCGACAGCGTCATCAATCCCCGCAACGAGGAAACGGCGCAGCAGGGGGATATCTAGCTTCGCTTCGGCGCCGGCCGGCGACCGGCCGGCGTCCATCATGGAGGAGGAAACGGGCGTGCTTGCAAGACATTCGGCGATCGGCCGGAAGCTATTCAAGGTTTTTGCCACCGCCGCCGCCGTGGCGGCGATCATGGCCGGCGGCGCGCACAAGGCCCGCGCGCAGCAGAGCATGGACGATCCGGCACGCATCGCCCATTACCAGCAGTTCAAGGGCAAGCGCGTGGTGTTCGTGCCCGTGTTCATGGGGCTTGACCTGACCGAGGGCTGGTCGCGCGCGATGAAGCTGCAGTCCGAGCGGCTGGGCTACAAATACGAGGTCCGCAATTCGAACTTCAATACCGCGGCCGGCGCGCAGACGCTGACCTCGTTGATCTCCGAGAAGCCGGACGTGATCGTGGTGCAGAACCCCGATGTCACGTCCTATGCCAGGCTGCTGCAGAAGGCCGAGAAGGTCGGCATTCACGTCATCCAGCTGAACATGAAGACGAACAGCCTGACCTACGGCTTCGTCGGCGCCGACGTGGTGCAGCTCGGCGCGTTGCAGGCCGAGGCGGTGGTGAAGAAGTGTGGTCCCGGCACCTCCGGCAAGGTGCTGATCCTGGACGGTCCGCCGACCAGCCCGTTCTCGGCCTATATGCAGTACGGCTATGACCTCGTGCTGAAAAAGGCTCCTGGCATCAAGGTGGTCGCCCGCCAGTCCACCGGCGACTACGAATCCGCCAAGGCAAAGTCGATCACCCAGGTGGTGCTGCAGCAGCATCCCGATCTCTGCGGCGTGCTCGGCGTGTGGGACAACACCGATATCGGCACGGCGGCGGCGATCAAGGAAGCCGGAAAGACCGGCAAGGTGTTCGTCACGACCTCCGGCGGCGGCGGCGAGGTGTCGTGCAAAGGCCTGCTGGACGGCTCGTGGGACTTCTATGTCAGTTATGACGTGCCTGGCCAGGCGCGCGACCTGACCGACCTCGTGTCCGCCGCGCTGCAGGACAAGCAGAAGGTCGGCACCAACAAGATCGTGCTCTACACGCCGCTGATCAGCTACACGCGGGAAAACGTGAAGAAGCAGTCCTGCTGGACGCTGAACGACATCCGCTAGGCCTCGTCGGCGCGGAACCGGCTGCGGGATGGCGCGCATGGCGCCATCCCGATACCGCCAGCGGCACCGCCCGGCTGGCCGGGCGGCCGCCCGCCGACGGCATTACCAACGGG
>JAJZVE010000681.1 GCA_021845835.1 Pseudomonadota bacterium
AGCCGCGCCGCGATGACGGCCGGGTCGCCGGCGACGCGCAGGGTCTTGTCCCGGCTGGTCGCGCCCGACGCGACCGCGACGGCGCTGGCAGGCAGGTCGAGCGCACGGGCCAGCAGCGCGCAGGCGGCGCGGTTGGCGCGCCCGTCCTCCGCCGCTTCGGCAACGCCGATGCGCAGCCGCTCGCCCTCGGCGGCCGGCATGCGGCCGTTGAGGCCGGGGCGGCGCGATTTCGGCTGCACCTTGGCGGCCACCAGCACCGCGTCCGCGGTGGCGCGCCAGAACGCCATCAGTATACCAGCCCGCGCATGTCGCCGAACGCGACGGCGGCATAGACGCGGGTGAGCACCATCTGCACCGCCCAGATCAACACCAGCAGAATCACCGGCGAGATGTCGAGACTGCCGAAGGCGGGGATGATGTTGCGGATCGGGCGCAACAGCGGCTCGGTGAGCCGGTACAGGAAATCGCCGATCGTCCAGACCAGCCGGTTGCGCGTGTCGAGCACGCCGAAGCTGCTCAACAGGCTGAAAACAACGGCCAGGATAACGACCCAGCGATACAGGCTGAGCAGTTCCTCGACGATCCGATAGAGGATGGTGATCACGCTGGCCCCCCGCAAGCGGCGCCGGACCCTAGCGGGGCCGGATTCGGCGCGCAACCGGGCGGCGAGGCGCTTGACTTGGCGGCCTGTGCTGCCCATACAACCGCCCGCCGCGGGACGGGGCTGTAGCTCAGCTGGGAGAGCGCCTCGTTCGCAATGAGGAGGTCAGGGGTTCGATCCCCCTCAGCTCCACCATCGTCCTGCGAAATCAACGATTTGGCGTAACCGCCTTGGCCCCTGTCGCACGGGAGCGGGTGTGCGCATGGCCGCCTGCCGACGTTCGGCATCGGGCGCGCTGGACGTGGTGGAGGGGGAGAAGTTCCGTGCGCCCGTTGCGCCGCGACCGCGCCATTCATTTTGATCGAGGGGCGAACGGCCGATCGGCTATGCTCGTCCCCGCGAGAACCTGAGCTTCGGGGAGAAGCGTCGTGAACGAGTACCTCACGCTGACCGGCGCGGCGCTGGGCGCCGTGGCCTGCGGGATGGCGCTGCTGGCCGAGCCGGCAGCGGCGCAGCAGACGCCGCTGAATGTCCGTCCGGGCCTGTGGGAAATCACCACCACGGCCCAGTCCGCCGGGCAGATGCCGATCCCCGAGGATCAACTGGCGCGGCTGACGCCGGAGCAGCGCAGCAAGCTGCAGGCCGCGATGGCCGCCATGCAGGCGCAGGCGAGCCATCCCTTCGTGTTCCGGCAGTGCCTCACCGAACAGCAGATCAGGGATGGGCTGAACCTTGCCGCTCACGAGGAGCCGTCCTGCCGGCGCACGATCGTCGCGAGCTCCGCGACGGTGATGGAGCTGCGCGAGGTATGCACCGGCGCGCACCCGCGCACCGCGACCGCACGGTTCGAGGCACCGGACCCCGACATGATGCGCGGCACCACCAACATGGTGATGGGGCAGGGCGCGCAGGCGATGACCGTCAAGGCGCAGATCGCCGGCAAGCGGCTCGGCGCCGATTGCGGCACGCTGGCGCCGGGGAAGGTGCAGACCGAATAGCGGCGGCTTGTGTCACCGCCCGGCCATCGCCCGCCGCAGCCCCGGCGCTGCGCCGAGCAGCGCCGCCGCGGCGAAGCCGAGGAAGATCAGGCCGGAGCCGCGCACGATCCACAGTTCATGCCGCCGGTACAGCCGCCGCACCCGTGCTGCGCCGATCACGGCGATCAGGATGCAGTCGGCGGACAGGAAGCCGACGCAGGCGGCGCCGAGCAGCGGCGGCATGGCGTGCCAGTCGAGGCCGGCGGCGTGGCCGGCGAGCAGGGCGGTGAAGGTGGCGACCGCGACCGGGTAGCCTTTCGGGTTGGTCAGCCCGAAGGCGAGGCCGCGCAGCAGCGGCCGGCGCACCAGGGCAACCTGGGCCTCCGGGTCGCGCCGGCGCGCCGTCACCGCGCGGGCGCCCAGCCAGCCGAGATAGAGGCCGCAGACGAGGCCGAGCACGTCGAACACCAGCGGCCCGATCGCGCGCGCGCCGATGATGGCGAGCAGCGCCAGCGACGACCACAGCACGTCGCCGGCGAAATGTCCCAGGATGAATCCGGCGCCGGCGCGCCGCCCCTGCGCCGCGCCGATGCCGAGCAGGGCGAGGAAGGCGGGGCCGGGGATCAGCGTGTAGCTGGCCGCGGCGGCGAAGGAGGCGAGCAGGAGGGGTGGGGTCATGACCATGCAGCCAAGCGCGGGACCGCGCCGCGCCGCAAGGGGTCAGTGCAGGATGATCTCGACGCGGCGGTTCTGCGGCGCGCGCGCGCCGGCGGCGGTGGGGACCAGCGGCTGTTCCGCGCCGAAACCCTGGATGGCGACCGCGCCCGCCGCCACGCCGTCCCGCACCAGTTCGGCCGCCACGCTCTGCGCCCGCTGCAGCGACAATGCCTTGTTGTAGCCGGCGGCGCCGGAGGCGTCGGTGTAGCCGTTCACCTCGATACGGGTGAGCTGGACATGCGTGGACGCGGCGGCGGCCTCGGCGACGATCTGGCGGGCGCGCGCGGTCAGGTCGGCACGGTCCCAGTCGAAGAACACGAGATAGGTGCGCGCCGGCGCCGGCGCCGGGACCGCCGCCGGCGTGGCGACCGGCGCCGCCGGCGCGGGCGGGGGCGGGGCGGGCTGGAACAGCGCGTAGCGCAGCCCGAGCAGGATCGAGTGGCTGAAATCGTTCAGGAACTGCGTCTTGCCCGCGCCGGACTGCACCGGGCCGGACGGCGTGTCCACGTAGCTGACGCGCGCATAGCCCGCATTCGGCGCGTAGATGCCGAGGAAGCGATATTCCGCGGTCAGCGAAAGCCCGGGGACCGCCGGGATCGGCCAGGCAACGCCGACGATGGCCTGGTAGGCGAAAGCGCCGATCGATTCGGTGCCGCTGCCGACCGCATTTGGCGGGAACACGAATCCGGACGGTGCCTGGTGGAAGTTGTTCTGGCTCACGATCTGCCCGCCCGCGCCGATGCCGATATAGGGAAACACCGGCAGGCCGAGGCGGAAGTCATACAGCACGTTGGCCATGCCGCCGTATTTCTGCCCGGTGCCGCCGGCCTGCCGCGGGCCGGCGGATGGGGTGTAGCCACTGACGGCGTTGGACAGGAAATCGCCCTCGATTTCGGCGCGCAGTCCGTTGCCGAAGCCGTAGCCGGCGCTGACCTGACCGGAAAAACCCGGATCGAATGACCAGAAGTTATTGAAGGGTCGGCCGAGGGAGCGATTTGCCAGCGCCACCTCGTCCTGCTGCAGTCCGACGCCGGCGCCGAGGCTGACATAGGGGCCGGCGACCGGCTGCGCGAGCACCGGCAGCGGAGCCGCGAGCAGTGCCGCAGCCAGCGGAAGGCGCATCCGCAACATCGGTCCCCCGTGTCGTTGTCCGACCGCCGGATGTCACCGAATCGTGCGCGCCGCAAGCAGCCGGGGCGTGACAGAACGTTTCGCCGCGTGAAGCCTATGC
>JAJZVE010000682.1 GCA_021845835.1 Pseudomonadota bacterium
GACGGCGCTATTGTGCTGCGCGCGGCTGCTGGATAACCGCAGCTATCCGGTTATCGCGGCCCTGGCCGGCATGGAGGGCGAGGTATGAGCGCGCACCACACCCGCCGCGCCCTGCTGGCCGGTGCTGCTGCCGCCCCCCTGGCCGCGCTGCCGGCGGTGGCCGCGCCGCTCCATCCCAACGACGCCGCCCTGCTGCGGCTGGAACAGGCGATTGTCGCCGTTGCCGCCGAACAAGACCGGCTCGGCGTGGAGGATGACGCCCCCGTCCTATCGGCCCCCCGCCGCGCCGCGATCCGGGCGCGGCTGGATGCCCTGTCCGCTGACTGGCACGCGACGCTGGACGATATCATTGACACCCCGGCCGCCTCCGACATCGGGCGACAGGCAAAGGCGCGGGTGCTGCTTCGCTGGACCCAACGCGACCGGGACGGCTGGCCGACGCCGGATGACGCTCTGCCGTGGAGCCTCGCCCGCGACGTGCTGGGCATCGCCGATGGGCCGGCGCGGGTGGAGGGCGACGCATGATCCCCGAGTCCGTCACCGATCCGCAGACCTGCGACATGCTCGCCCGATATCGGGCGCTGCCGGCTGCCGGGCGGCGCGCGTTCCTCGCCACAATGAAAGCCTGCGCGACCGGAGGGGCGATCTATCCGCCCGCGCTGCGGCTGATGCGGGCGATGGGACACCCCGCCCCCGAGGCCACGGCGCGGCGGTTCGCTGCCGACATGGAGGAACTGCGGCAGCGGAGGCGGTTACTCGCCTGACCGGCTGCGCACCGATCACCGATAGGGGCCGCTCCGGAAGGGGCGGCCTTCTTTGTGCCCGGGCTGGCATGGGCAAGAGACGGCAAAGCCCCGCCATTGCTGACGGGGCTTCTACGGTTCCGGTGGGCTTGCCGTCGCCCGCTTCCGGAACCGGCCGGCCCTGAGGCCGGTCTTCCAAGCCCGGCGCTGCCCGAAGGCAGTGGAGCGGGAACCACCATCACATACGCCGTCGCCTGAGGGGCTTCAACGGCGGCGTCGGCGGGGGTGGCATGACGTATCCATGATTGCCCGATCATGGCAGCCCCAGCGCCGCTTTTACGCCGGCCAGGATCGCCGCCAAGTCGGTCTGCCGAAGCTGGAAGACATGATAGGTGCGACTGCCGCCCTGCTTGATTTTCACCCGGTCAAGCCGGTGCAAGCCGACTGTCGCCACCATGTCGCACTTTGCCCAGATCGTGCCTCGTGCCGGTGGATAGGCGCCCGGCGGCAAGGCGTAGTGCCACGGCTCAACCGGCTGCGGCGCCGTACTGCTGAGCGGCACCACAGTTGCCAGTTGCCCCACTCGCCGACGTGGCGAGATGACGACAACCGGGCGCACCTTCACCATCTCGGGTGGAAGGAACCCCGTCGAGAAATCGCAGATGACAACGGCACCGGGGGTGGGATGAAACGAGAGCGGCACGGCCCCGCTCTACATCGCTCTCGACCTCTGCGGAAGGCTGCCCATGACCGCACCCGCCCAGCACCGTTGACGGCCGGGACGCTGGCGGCGCTGCGTGCGCTGCTGCCGGCGGGGCTAGTGCAGATGACGGACGGGCCGCTGCCGGCCGGGGCGGTGGAGGCGTGGTATCGGGTGAGGGGTGCCGCTGACGCTTAGGGCAGTCTGATGCTGCGCAGCGCCACGGTCATCTCCTTTAACGTAGCTTCGCCAGTCCCCCGCCATCCCGACATTCTGACGTTGATCATGACGCGTCTATCGGCTGACAGGCCAGCCCGGAACTGCTCCACAGCTTCGGGTGGCGCGTAGCCCTCTACGTGTCCATCCACGATCCGACCTCCGACCTTTCCCTCGATCCATTCGTCTCCGCTCGCGACAAGAACGCTTGTCCCGATCGGCACGTCATCGACTGTGACCATAGCCCCTCGCGTCACATACGCCCCGAAGCATTGGCGGACACCCTGCGGACATTATTGGCGGGATATTCTGGCTTCCGCGCATAACCCTTTGATTTCATGGCGCGCCCTACTGGATTCGAACCAGTGACCCACAGCTTAGAAGGCTGTTGCTCTATCCAACTGAGCTAAGGGCGCGGCGTCGTCAATGTGTCCAGTTGCCGACGCGGTTGAAGCGGAAATTGTCGGAATAGGATTTCGGCACGAAGCGCTGGGGGCGCGGCAGTTCGATCTCGTACCGCACGCCGCGCTGCTTCGCGAAGGCCTCGGCCTCCTCGCGGGTATCGAAGCGCAGGCGGACCTGGCTTGCGTCGGTGTCGTTGCCGCTGATCCAGCCCATCAGTGGCTCCGGCTGCTGCGGCGAATCGGGCTCGAACGCCAGCACCCATTCCTGCGTACCGGCCCGGCCGGACTGCATCGCCGTCTTCGGCTGCTGGTAGATGCGCGCGCGCCGCGCCATGACTCGCCTCCTCGACCCTCGTTTCCTGGTCGGGGCGGCCGGACTCGAACCGGCGGCCTCGTGTACCCAAAACACGCGCGCTACCAGGCTGCGCCACGCCCCGGACCCGGCGGGAACCTATTGTCCGGCCCGCCAACACGCAAGGCTTACGGCGCCTTGCCGAACTGCTTGGCCAGCACCTTGTCGCCCACCCGGATGTCCAGCCGCTCGGCGGTGCCGGCCGCCAGCTCCAGCGTGGCGCTCGCCATGCCGCCGTCGATGATGGCCAGGCTCTGCGGCACCGTGTTCTCGACGACATGGCGGACGGTGCCGTGCGGGCCGATGAACAGCATGTCGAGCGGCACCAGCGTGTTCTTCATCCACATCTGCGACCGCCGCTCGCCCACCCAGTCGAACAGCATGCCGCCGTCCGCCGGGACATGGGTGCGGAACATCAGGCCGGTCATCTGCTGCTCCGGCGTGGTGGCGACCTCGACGTTGAAGGCGTGATGCACGCCGTCGCGGGTGACGATCACCAGCTTTTCCTTCGGCAGCTCCGGCTGCGCCTTGGTCGGCTCGGCCTGGGCGCCGGCAAGGCGCGGCAGGGCGAGAGAGGCGCCGGCGAGCAGCGCAAGCAGGTGGCGGCGGGTCATGCGGCAAGCGTCTCCTTCAGCGCCAGCTCGGCCAGCCGCGCGATCTCGGGCCGGATCTCGCCCTCGCGCGGCGCGTCGCGCAGCGTGGTGAACCAGTGTTCCGGCGGATTGCGGCCGGCGGCGCGGTTATACACCAGCCCCCGCAACACCGTCTCGGCCGCCGCCGGCAGCCGGGCGGGGATCGGATGGTCGTTCAGCACCGCCCAGATGCCGGCCCAGCAGCGCCCGACGGCGTAGGGATTGTAGCCGCCGCCGCCCAGCACCACCAGCCGCCGCGCCAGCCCCCGCACGGCGTCGAGCGCCGCGAAATAGGCGTTGTTGGACAGCGACAGCCGCGCCAGCGGGTCCTCCTCCAGGCTGTCGGCGCCGGACTGCACCATGATCGCCTGCGGCCGCCGCGCCGCGATCAGCGGCAGCACGGCGTGTCGCATCAGATATCGGTGCTCGCTGTCGTTCAGCCCGCGCGGCACCGGAAAGTTGCGCGCCGACCCACC
>JAJZVE010000683.1 GCA_021845835.1 Pseudomonadota bacterium
GTGCCGCGGAACGGGCAGTCCAGCGCATCCATGTAGAGCCGGCCCATCGCGTTCAGCACCAGCACCCGCCTGCCATCGCGCAGCTCCAGCACGATGCTGCCGGCGCCGGGCGTGCCGGGCGGGAAGTTCAGCGGGCGCAGCAGGCGCGGGGTTTCGGCGATGTAGGGGATCAGCTCCTTGCGGTCCCAGGCATGATTGCCGAGGGTGATCGCGTCGGCGCCGGCGTCGAACAGGGCGCGCGCCATCTCGGGCGCGAGGCCGAAGCCGTGCGAGGCGTTCTCGGCGTTCACCACCACGAGGTCGGCGCGGAGCGCGCTGCGCAGGCGCGGCAGGGCGGCGATGACGGCGTCGCGGCCGGTGCGCCCGACCACGTCGCCCAGGAAAAGGATGTGCATTCAGAAGTCCCTGAACCGGATCACGCCGCGCTCGGTGGCGACGGCGTCGAGCGGCCTGTCATGCGCGCCCGCCGGCACCGCGTCCACTTCCTGCGCGGCGAAGGCGCACCCCACCGCGCGCGCTCCCGGCAGGGCGGCGAGGGTGCGATCGTAATAGCCGCCGCCGTAGCCGAGCCTTTGGCCGGAGCGGTCGAAGGCGAGCAAGGGCACGAACAGGATGGCGGGCGTGCCCGGCGCGCCGTCCGGGCGGAGGGTGCCGAAGCGCTCGCGCAGCATCGCGGCGCCGGGCTGCCAGCGGCGGAACAGCAGCGGCTGGCCGAGCGGCGGGGTTTCCGGCAGCAGGATCGGATGGCCGCGATCGTGCAGGGCGTGCAGCAGCGGGCGGATGTCGATCTCGTCGCCCATCGGCCAGAAACCGGAAACGGCGGCGCCCGCCGGCAGGGGTAGCCCGGCCAGCACATGCCCGGCCAGTTGCGCGCCGCAGGTCGCAGGATCACGGCCGGCGCGCGCCGCCCGCGCCCGCGCGCGGGCCTGCCGCTTGGCCAGATCGAGGTCGGAGAACGGGTGCGGAGCCGCCATGGCCGTTGGCGTTTTCACCCTCCCAGAGCCTGCTTGCGCAGGTGGGCACCGGATACCGTGACCACGATCACGACAGAGCCAGCTCCCTGGAGAGTTGCTATCGGCCCCGGGGGTGGATTGCCTGACGCACCGGGCAGCCCCGCCCGAGGGATATGGCATCGGGCAAGGGCGAAGGCAATCGCGGAGCGCGCCGTCACGCCGGCGTGGCGCCGCCGCAGCACGCCTTGCCGTGCATCTGAACCGGCGGGCACGGCACGTCGCCATAGGAACAGAACACGCAGCAGTCGCCCGGCTGCGGGCGCAGCACGGTGCCGCAGACCGTGCAGTCGTAGAAGAACTGGCACGCATCCGTCGGCATCGTCTCGGCCTTCGCGCTGCCGCAGACCGGACAGGTGATGGTGGAGACCAGCCGCACGCCATGCGGTACGGCTTCACCGGCGCCGGGCGCCCCCTCCGGGGCATCGCTGCGGTGCATGGCCATCGCCCTACTGCCCCTCCAGCGACGCCGCGATCTCCTCCGCGCGCACCGCCAGCCGGCCCAGGGCATGGGCCAGTTCGGGCTTCGGCGCAGGCGGAGCCGCTGCGGGCGCGGCGGCTGCCATTGCCGGCTCCCGCCGCGGGGCGCGGCGGACGGCGTCCAGTTCGGCGCGCAGGTCGTGGATTTCGTCCGCCATCAGCAGCGACGCCAGCACCAGCAGCCGCGCCTCGCCGGTGTTGCCGCCCAGCGCCTTGATGCTGTCGATCCGCTTCTCGACCTGGCCGGCCATCGCCTGCAGATGCTGCTCCTGCCCGTCCTCGCAGCCGACGGTGTAGGCATAGCCGTTGATCTTCACGGTGACATGCGCCAACCGATTGTCTCCCTGTCCGTCAGGCGCCCGCCGTGTCCGCCAACGCCGCCCGCAATTCCGCGATCAGCCCGTCCAGCCGGGCCGCGATCCGCGCCGTCTCCGGCTCGGGCACCGCCGGCTGCGGCGGGTGCGCCAGCCGCGCGATGCGTTCCAGTGCCTGCTCCAGCCGCGCGGCAGCCTCGGCCGGATCTTCATGTTCCGCCACGCGCGACCTCCGGCCAACGCAGTCCCGGGCAAGTTTCAACCAGCGGCGCCGGGGAAGGTCAAGTATCAACTGACTGTCATGTCATGATCCTGCCGCCCGCCCTGATCGTCCACGGACTCGCCGACGCACGGGCCGCCCTGCGGCCGGGCCGCTTGGTGACGCTGCTCAGCGCGCGCGGCGCGGCGCTGTTCGCGGGCGTGCTGTGGTGGCGCGAACTGGTCGCCGCCGCCCGCGCCGCCTGCCCTGCGACCCCGGCCCATGACGTGCTGGACTGCGCCGACGCGCCCGGCCAGGCGATGGCCGCGCTGCGCGCCGGGCAACGCCTGCTGGTGCTTGACGCCGCCTGCCCCGCCTTCGCCGCCGTGCAGGGCGCCGCCGCCACGCTCGGCGCGCACGTCCTGGCCGCGGCGCCGCCGGCGCTCGATCTGGCGGAAAAGGCGGCGCGGCGACGGATCGCGCGCTGGCTGGTCGGATGACAGTCGGCCCGCCCTGGGCTAGGACCGGGCCGGAACGCCCGCGAATCCCCCGCACGGAGAGACCCATGCGCATCACCCAGCGCGTCAAGCGCATCCTCGACAACTACGAGAGCGACAACCCCGGCACCAGGACCAACCTTGCGCGCATCCTCGGCCACGGCAAGCTGGGCGGCACCGGCAAGCTGGTCATCCTGCCGGTCGATCAGGGCTTCGAGCACGGGCCGGCGCGCAGCTTCGCGCCCAACCCGCCGGCCTACGATCCGCATTACCACTTCCAGCTCGCGGTCGATGCCGGCCTGTCCGCCTACGCCGCGCCGCTCGGCATGATCGAGGCGGGCGCCGACAGCTTCGCCGGCCAGGTGCCGACGATCCTGAAGCTGAACAGCAGCAACAGCCTGGCGACCGCCAAGGACCAGGCCGTCACCGGCTCGGTCGCCGACGCGCTGCGGCTCGGCTGCTCGGCGATCGGCTTCACCATCTATCCGGCGAGCGAATACGCCTTCGACCAGATGGAGGAACTGCGCGAACTGGCCGAGGAGGCGAAGAGCGCCGGCCTCGCCGTGGTGGTGTGGAGCTATCCGCGTGGGCCGGAACTGGACAAGGCCGGCGAAACCGCCGTCGATATCTGCGCCTATGCCGCGCACATGGCGGCGCTGCTGGGCGCGCACATCATCAAGGTGAAGCCGCCGACCGCGGTGCTGAGCCTGCCGGCAGCCAAGAAGGTGTACGAGGCGCAGCGCATCGACATCTCCACGCTGTCGGCCCGCGTCGCCCATGTCGTGCAGGCCTGCTTCAACGGCCGCCGCATCGTCGTGTTCTCGGGCGGCGAGGCGAAGGACAGCGTGGAGGCGATCTACGAGGAAGTGCGCGGCCTGCGCGACGGCGGCGCCAACGGCAGCATCATCGGCCGCAACACCTTCCAGCGCCCGCGCGAGCAGGCGCTGGCCATGCTCGCCCGCATCATCGACATCTACAAGGGCGAGCGCGGCAACGGCGAGCGCGAGGGATGATGCGCGGT
>JAJZVE010000684.1 GCA_021845835.1 Pseudomonadota bacterium
CATTGCAGCGCATTCTCGAACACCACGAACGGCGCACTGCGCGCCAGCAGCCGGGGACCGCCGCGCAGGGCGGGCAGTTCGGCCCCCTCGACATCAAGCTTGATGAAGTCCACGCATTCGGTCGGCAAAAGCTGATCGAGCGTCGCGAGCCTGACCCGCACCGGTTCCGTGGTCATGCCCGGTGGCTGGAAGCGCAGCGACGACCAGGCGGGATCGCTGGTGTTGCGATGGAACACGCTCTCGCCCGGCGCATCCCACAGCGCCACGGCCGCGTAGCGCACCACGGCGTCGAACCCGTCGCATCTGGCCCAGGCACGGTTGCCGTCCAGGATATCCGCGAGCGGCTCGAACGCATGCACCATCCCGCCTGGCGCGATGCGGCGCGCGAAGGGGATCGTATGCCGCCCGCCATTGGCCCCGCCATCGACGACGACCGCGCCGGGCCGCAGCAGCACATCGGCGAGGTGGTCGATGAAACGCTCGTATTCCTCGCCCAGCGCCACCCCGGCGGCTTCCAGCCGCAGGCGTCCGATTGTCTCGCTCATGCCGCCCTTGCCTGTGCCGCCGGCGGCGTCGCGACCAGCCGTGCCAGATCGGCCCAGACCATCGCCCAGCCGGCATTATGCCAGTAATCGCGCCCGCGTCCGCGCGCCGTCAGCAGCGCGGCGGCGGCCTCGGGATCGGCCAGGAGACGCTGGATCAGGTCCACGGAGTCCTCCAGGCCGGCGGCGCCGGCCGGCTCCCGCCAGACGCCATCCGCCGGCCCGGCGCGGCCGGTGAACAGGTCGGCCAGCGGAACCTGCGCCCGGTCGAGGATTTCCCGCACCGGCTCCAGCGCCGGGTCGGTCGAAACGTCGAACGCCAGCATGGGCAGGGCCGGGGCCGGCGGATCCGGGCCGAAGCAATGCAAGACCGTCCGGATGCACACGCGCGCCGGATCGTCGCAGGGGATGGCCGCCGGCGCGGCATGGTCGGGGAGAATCACGACCACCTGCCGGCTGGAGAGGCGCAGGATCAGCGCCACGGTCAGTCCAAGCAGCGGGTCGCCGGCCGCATCGGCCAGCACGGCCACCCCATCCCCCGCCTGGTCGCGCAGGTGGGACATGATCATGCTGTGGGTGCCGCGCCAGAGAAGCGGCACCCGCCGCACCGCCGTCGCGCCGTCGGGCACCGCCGGGCCGCGTGCCACGGCGATGGCGGCGGGGAAGCAGGACCGGGCCTGCGCCAGCAGCGCCGTCACCTCGGCCGGGCCGCCGCCCAGGGCCACGCTGTCGCAGGCGATATAGGCCGGCATCGCCAGCGACGCGCCCGCCGGCACGCCGCCGGCCGGACGCGAGGCGAACCAGACCGCAACCAAATTCAGGCGCAGCACGCCCTGCAGCGGCCGTCGCGGCAGCAGCCGCAGGCCGAGCTCGCGCGCCAGCGCCGGGGCGATGCCGGCCTGCGCCTCCGGTGACGGCACGATGCGGGCGAACGCCGCGAGGCGGCGCAGGCAGCCGGCCTCGGCCCCGTGCTCCGCCGGGCCGTCCAGGAACACCGTGACCGGCAGCAGATTGCCCAGATAGGCCGCCGTCTCCAGCACATGGTCGAACACCGGCGAGCCGGGAAACACCCGTGCGGCGGCGACGACGATGCAGAGTCCCTCCGGCACGCTCCCCAGTACCGAGACCGTTTGCGCGAGTCCGGCCTGCCGTTCCGCCTCGGCCAGCCGGGCGGCGGCGCGGGAGCATTCGGCAAGCTCCGCGATCAGGTCGGGCGTGTTGACGATACGGTGGCAGGCGGCGAGCATCGCCGGCAGCGACCCGAGCCGGTGGAAGTCGTGCTGCGGGACATAGCCCTCGAAGGCGTGGGCCAGCGCCAGCACCGGCTTGCCAAGCGCCAGGGCCTCGCCGACCTTGATCTTCAGGCCGGTCGAGCAGGCGACCGGCGCCAGGATCACGTCTGTCGCCGCATAGAACGCCGCCATGTCGGGCAGGCGCCCGAGGCGGATGATCCACGGCAGGTCGAACCCGTCCAGCAGGTCGCAGATGCCCCCCGCGATCGCGATCTCGCACGGCAGCAGCGTTTCCTCGACATAGGCCACGGCGGCGTCGAGGAAGGCGGTGACGTTGCGCAGATTGATGCTGTTCGCGGCTCCGGCGATGCCGAACCGCAGCACCGTGCGATCGGGCCGGGGCGGCGGCGCGGGACGCGGCAGCTCGACATGCGGCACGTTGATGACGTGCCGGGCGCCGAGGCTGCGGAACCAGTCCGCTTCCTCCGGCTTGATCGACCAGACGATATCCGCCCGCGCCAGCGCGATGCGCTCCTCCTCCGCGGTGGTGTGGAAGAACTCCGGCGCGATGTTCAGCCGCGCCAGCACCTCCCGCCGGCCGGACAGGCGGTCGTGCGTGTCCAGCACCTTCAGCGTGCCGGCCGGGCAGAATTCGAACGCCTTGGACAGCCAGGCGTAGTTGACGATGAATGCGGCGAAGCGATGGGTGGCGAACAGCCAGCGCAGCATCTCGCCGATCGCCGGGTCCCACCACTCGTCGATGGCATGGTCCTCGCCGCGCGCCGCCTCGTGCAGCGGGCGCGTCACCGGCACGGTGTAGCACTCGCTCCATTGCGCCTGCATCGCCTGCTGCGCCATGGCGGGAATATCCTGGCGCCAGTCCCCCTCGGCCGGGTAGTGCACGAAGACGACGCGGGCGCCCTGCGCCTGCAGGGCGCTGTTGACCGCATGGATGCGACGGCGGTTGCCGGCGTCGAGCGGCGCCGTGGGCGTCGGCGACAGCACCAGCACGTCCAGCCCGGCCCAGGATGCCGCATCCGCCACGCCGGCGGGGGCAGCGTCACGCGGCATCGGGATCGCCGGTGGCCGCCAGCAGCGTGGTCACCGCGTCATAGACGGCGAAGACCTGGCGGGTGAACCGCTCCGGGTCCGGCTCCGGCAGCGTCAGGCCGCGCAGCGTGCGGTCGGCCGGGCGACAGGTGGCGAGATAGCGCCGCACCCGCCGCCACGCCTCCGCCGCCGCGTCATGGGATTGCTGCGGTGCGTGGACGAAATCGGATACCGCCTGCCAGGCGCTGCGCCGGCGCAGCCATGCCTGGGTCAGCCGGTCGGGCGTGACGCGATGCGTGACATGCGCCGCCGGTGCGTAGCCGGTGCGCCCGCCGCGCGCGTGGATGCGCTCCTCCAGTTCGGTCTCATCGTTGGACAGCAGCGTCGCGCCGCCGCCGATCCGCCCCAGCGACGTGCTGAACCCGCCGGCGGCACGCACCGCCTCGGTGCGATAGGCGATGTTGGCGCCGACCACCAATTCGCCCGGCGTCAGAAATCGCGTCTCGCGGCCAAGGTCGCAGCCGGAGAGATACATCAGCAGCGCGTCGCCGAGCCAGTCCGGCCGCGGCGCCTCGAACTGCAGCGACACGCGCCCGCCGACGACATGCGCCGCCGGGCCGAGCCGCTCGAACGCCGCGAGCAGGGCGGCGAGCCAGCCGGGATCGGCGACGGCGTCGTCATCGAGGAAGGCGAC
>JAJZVE010000685.1 GCA_021845835.1 Pseudomonadota bacterium
TTCCGATCTTGAACATGCCAATCCTCTGGAGGGATTCCAGAACGACTGGAACACCTATCTCTACAATCTCGGCCGCACCGAGGTGCGCGCCTTTCTGATCGGCAGCGCGCTGCACTGGCTGGAACACTACCACGCCGACGGGCTGCGCGTGGATGCGGTCGCCTCGATGCTGTACCGCGACTACAGCCGCCGCGAGGGCGAGTGGATTCCGAACCGGTACGGCGGCCGCGAGAACCTGGAAGCGGTCTCGTTCCTGCAGGAACTCAGTCGCACGCTGCGCGAACGCTGTCCAGGCGCGGTGCTGGTGGCGGAGGAGAGCACGGCTTGGCCGGGGGTGACGCGGTCGCCGGACGACGGCGGCCTCGGCTTCACCTACAAGTGGAACATGGGCTGGATGCACGACACGCTGCACTACATGCAGGAAAATCCCGTGCATCGCCGCTGGCACCACGACAGCGTCACCTTCGGCCTTGTCTATGCCTTTTCGGAACGCTTTGTGCTGCCGCTGTCGCATGACGAGGTGGTGTACGGCAAAGGCTCGCTGCTTGGCAGGATGCCGGGTGACGTATGGCAGAAATTCGCCGGCCTGCGCGCCTATCTCGGCTTCATGTGGACGCATCCGGGCAAGAAGCTGCTGTTCATGGGCGGCGAGTTCGCGCAGGAGCGGGAATGGAACCACGACAGCGAACTTGACTGGCACCTGCTCGACGATCCGCGCCACGCCGGCGTGCAGCTTCTGGTGCGCGACCTCAACCGCCTGTATCGCGCCACGCCGGCGCTGCATCGCAAGGACAGCGAAGGCGACGGGTTCCGCTGGGTGGTGCTCGATGACCGGGCGAACAGCGTGTTCGCCTACCTGCGCTTCGGCGGCCCGGACGACAGGCCAGTGCTGGCGGTGTGCAATTTCACGCCGGTGCCGCGCCTGTCCTATCGTGTCGGGGTACCGCAGGGCGGCGGCTGGCGCGAGGTGCTCAACAGCGACGCCGCGATCTACGGCGGCTCCAACATGGGCAACGGCGGCTGGGCGGAGGCGGCGCCGCAGGCCAGCAATGATCTTCCGGCTTCGCTCACGCTGACCTTGCCGCCGCTCGCCACCATCGTGCTGGAAGCCGCGTGATGGCCGCGCGCTTCGCCCATGCGCTGCCCTTCGGCGCCAACCCGCAGCCAAACGGCACGACGCGCTTCCGCCTGTGGGCGCCAAGCATCGTCGGCGTGGCGCTGCAGATCGATGGCCGCGGCGCCGTCCCGATGCAGGAGGAAGCCGGCGGCTGGCACGTCGCGGAGGTCGTCTGCGGTCCCGGCACGCGCTACCGCTATCGCCTGCCGGACGGCATGCTGGTGCCCGACCCGGCGTCGCGCCTGCAGCACGGCGACGTGCATGGCTGGAGCGTGGTGTTCGATCCGCGCGCGCATGAATGGCATTTCGACGACTGGAACGGCCGGCCCTGGCACGAAGCCGTGGTCTATGAGCTGCATGTCGGCGCGCTCGGCGGCTTCCGCGGCGTCTCGGACAGGCTCGACGGCCTGCGCGATCTCGGCGTGACCGCGATCGAGCTGATGCCGATCGCCGATTTCCCTGGCACGCGCAACTGGGGCTATGACGGCGTGCTGCCGTTCGCGCCGGACGCGGCCTACGGCGCGCCCGGCGAGCTGAAGACGATGATCGACCGCGCGCACGGTCTCGGGCTGATGGTGCTGCTCGATGTGGTGTACAACCATTTCGGCGCGGACGGGAATTTCCTGCATGAATATGCCGAGGCGTTCTTCGACCAGGGCGCGCCGACGCCGTGGGGCGCCGCCATCGCTTTCCGCCGGCGCGAGGTGCGCGACTTCTTCACGCACAACGCGCTGTACTGGCTGAACGAATATCGTTTCGACGGGCTGCGCTTCGATGCCGCGCATGCGATCGTGCCGCAGCAGGCGCTGCTCGAACTGGCCGCCGGCATCCGGGCGGGCGTCGCTGCCGGGCGCCATGTGCATCTGGTGCTGGAACACGAGGGCAATCGCGCCTCGCTGCTCGGCGCGGGAAAATTCGACGCGCAATGGGCGGACGATGCGCATCACTGCCTGCATGTGCTGCTGACCGGCGAAACCGAAGGCTATTACGGGGACTATCCCGATCCGGCGGCGCAGCTCGCGCGCGCGCTGCGCCACGGCTTCGCCTATCAGGGCGAGGTGTCGCCGCGCGGCCGGCGCCGCGGCGAACCGAGCGGAGAGCTGCCGCCGAGCTGCTTCGTGTTCTGCCTGCAGAACCACGACCAGATCGGCAACCGCGCCCTCGGCGAGCGCCTGACGCTGCTTGCCGACCCCGAGGCGCTGCGCGCCGCGCGGGCCTTGCTGCTGCTGGCGCCGCAAATCCCGCTGCTGTTCATGGGCGAGGAATACGCCAGCCGTGCGCCGTTCCTGTATTTCACCGACCACAACCCGGAACTCGCCCGCCTTGTCCGCGATGGACGCCGCCGCGAGTTCGCGCATTTCGCCGCCTTCGCGGACGAACGCCGGCGTGCGCGGATTCCCGATCCCAACGCGCCCGGCACGTTCGCGCTGTCCGTGCCCGATCCTGCCGACGCCGATCCGCAGACGCTGGCAGAGACGCGGCTGCTGCTCGGCCTGCGCACGCGCCACATCGTGCCGCGCATCCCCGGCTGCCGCAGCCTGATGGCGGGGCCGGTGGGCGAAACCGGCGTGCTGGCGCGCTGGCGGATGGGCGACGGCGCGGAACTCGCGATCGCCTGCAATCTCGGTGCGACGCCGCTGCCGATCGACCCGGTGGACGGGCCGATGCTGTTCGAAAGCCGCGCCGGCGACGCCGACGCCGTGCGCGAGGGGCATCTGCCCGCGCGTTGCACCGTCGCCTTCCTGCTGGGCGGGACATGACCGACGCCGCGCCGGCGGTGGAGCTCCGCGCCACCGTCCGCCTGCAGTTCCGCCGCGACTTCCCGCTCGACCATGCGACCGCCCTGGTGCCGTACCTGCACGCGCTCGGCATCAGCCACATTTATGCAAGTCCGTTGCTGAAATCGCGGTCGGGCTCGACGCACGGCTACGACATCGTCGATCATTCCCGGATCGACCCGGAACTCGGCGGCGAGGCGGCGCTGCGGCGGCTGGTGGCGGCGCTGCGGGCGCGCGGGATGGGGCTGATCCTGGACATCGTGCCGAACCACATGGGCGTCGGCGGCGCCGACAATGCGTGGTGGCTCGACGTGCTGGAATGGGGGCGCGCCAGCCCGTACGCCGCGTTTTTCGACATCGACTGGGACCCGCCCGACCCCACGCTGCGCGGCCGGCTGCTGGCGCCGTTCCTGGGCGCGCCGTACGGCGAGGTGCTGGCGGCCGGCGACCTCGTGCTGCGCTTCGACGCCGACGACGGGCGGTTCTTCGTCGCGGCCTACGACACGCACCGCTTCCCGATCGCGCCGCGCGACTACCGGGCGATCCTGCGCGCCGCCGGCGGGGCGCTGGACGATCTTGCCGGGTTGTTCACGGGCGGCCGCGACGCGGCGCGGCAG
>JAJZVE010000686.1 GCA_021845835.1 Pseudomonadota bacterium
GCCAGCGTGTTCGGATGCGCGGGCGTCGGCGAGAGCCGGTCGAACACGATGTCGGCAGCCGGATCGAACCCGATCGCCACGCGCCCGCCGAGGTCGAGCGCATGGCGCTCGGCGGCGTCCGCCATGATTCGCGCCGCCCGCTCGGCGGTGACCCGCTCCGGCGCCTCGCCGGCCAGGCCCAGGACGACGGCGCGGCCGGTGCCATGCCCCTCGCCGGTCCAGGCGAGCGAGCCGAACAGATCGACCCGCACCGAGGCGACCCGGTCGAGCAGCCCGCGCTCCGCCAGCCCCGCCACGAAGGCGGCGGCCGCCTTCATCGGCCCCACCGTGTGCGAGGAGGAGGGGCCGATGCCGATCTTGAACAGCTCGAAGACGCTGATCATCCTGCCCGGACTATCCGGCCACGAATTCGCGCGACGCTTCCTCCAGGAAGCGCCAGACATAGGGCAGGAACGACCGGTTCGCCTCGACGCGGAACGCGGTGGCGCCGGTGCGCCACAGCGTCACCTCCGCCTTGCCCAGCACGGTGCGGGTGCACATGCCGATCGGGAACGCCGCCGGGTCGAAATCCAGCGGGCAGCCGGCGTTCAGCGTCTCGGCGGCGCGGGCGCCGCCCAGCAGCATCGCCCCCTGCCGGTGCGACACCTCGACCAGCGCATGCGGCAGCCCGTCCAGCGCCGCCGCGAGCCGCGCCAGCAGCCCCGGCCCCTCGGCCTCCGGGGCCAGCAGCAGCCACTCGTCCGGCCCGAGCCACAGCGCGGCGATGGTCCCGGCCGAGGCCGACCGGCAGGCCACCACCGGCAGGCGCAGGCCGAGCGGCGCGGCGGCGGCCTCGATCGCGGCGGGGCGGGCGCGCAGGATGAAGCGGCACGACGGCGGCGCGGCGGTCAGCGTCACCGCCGGCCCGGCGAGCGGCGCGAAGCCGGCCAGCGGCAGGGTGCGGGCGGCGTCAGGCATCGAGGCGCACTCCCTTCGGGTCGTAGAACACCGGCGCGGTCACCTGCACCGGGATCGCGCCGCCCGGCATCGGCACGAACAGTTTCCTGCCCATCCGCGCCCGCCCGTCCGCGACCATCGCCAGCGCGATCGAATGGCCGAGCGCGGCGCTGAAATAGGACGAGGTGACATGGCCGAGCAGCGTCATCGGCGCCGGCTGCGCCGGGTCGTCCACCAGTTGCGCGCCTTCCTCCAGCACCAGATGCGGGTCCTCGGTCAGCAGGCCGACCAGTTGCTTGCGCCCCGGCGCGGTCATCGACGCGCGGGCGAGCGAGCGCTTGCCGACGAAATCCGGCTTCGCGCGGCCGATCGCCCAGCCCACCCCGGCATCGTCCGGGGTCGCGGTGCCGTCGGTTTCCTGGCCGACGATGATGTAGCCCTTCTCGGCGCGCAGGACATGCATCGCCTCGGTGCCGTAGGGCGTGATGCCGTGCGCCTGCCCGGCGGCGAACACCGCATCCCACACCGCGCTGCCATGGTCCGCCGGCACGTTGATCTCGTAGCCCAGCTCGCCGGTGAACGAGACGCGGAACAGCCGCGCCGGGGCGCCGGCCACGCGGCAGGCGGCGACGCTCATGTGCGGGAACGCCTCGCGCGACACGTCGAGGCCCTCGACCAGCGGCGCGACAACCTCGCGCGCCTTCGGTCCCTGCACCGCGATCACCGCCCATTGCTCGGTGACCGAGGTGAGCCAGACATCGAGCTCCGGCCACTCGGTCTGCAGATAATCCTCCATCATCGCCAGCACGCGCGCGGCGCCGCCGGTGGTGGTGGTGACGTGGAACCGGTCGGGCGCGATCCGCCCGATCACGCCGTCATCGGTGACGAACCCGTCCTCGCGGCACAGGATGCCGTAGCGGCAGCGCCCGACGCCGAGCTTGCTCCAGGCATTGACATACATGCGGTTGAGGAACTCGGCGGCGTCGCGGCCGACCACCTCGATCTTTCCCAGCGTCGAGCCATCGAAGATGCCGACGCCGCTGCGCACCGCGACGCATTCCCGCCCGACGGCGGCGTGCATGTCCTCGCCGGCGCGCGGGAAGTAGCGGGCGCGCTGCCACTGGCCGACATCCTCGAACACCGCGCCCTGCGAAGCCGCCCGGTCATGGATCGGCGTGCGCCGCACCGGCTCGAACAGGTCGCCGCGGGCATAGGCGGCGAAGTTGCCGAAGGTGACCGGCGTGTAGGGCATGCGGAACGTGGTCAGCCCGACCTGCGGCACCGGCGTGTCGAGCGCGGCGGAGACGATGCCGAGCGCGTTCAGGTTGGAGGTCTTGCCCTGGTCGGTCGCCATGCCGGTGGTGGTGTAGCGCTTGACATGCTCGATCGAGCGCATCCCCTCGCGCGTCGCCAGCTTGATGTCCTTCGCCGTCACGTCGTTCTGGAAATCGACGAACGCCTTCACCGGCGCGACGCCCGGCGCGAGGCCGATGGTGCCGCCGCCGCCGAAGGCCGGGGCATCGGCGACCGCGAGCCGCGCCGCCTTCGCCCCGCCATGCCCGGCGGCCTGCGCCGCCGCCTCGCCGGCCGCAGCCCCGTCGGCCAGCGCCGCGGCGAGGCCGAATACGCCGCGGCAGGCGCCGGCGGAGCGTTCGCGCTCGACGGAGAGATTGGGCACGTAGGCCTGCAACGCCGGCTCGTAGCGCAGCTTTCCGCGCGACTGGCTGAACAGGTGCACGCTCGGCGTCCAGCCGCCGCTCATGGCGAGCGCGTCGCACGGCACCGGCTCCACCGCGCCGCCGGCGGCCGGCTGCAACCCGGCCCAGGTGACGCGCAGCCGCCCGCCGGTGCTGGCAACCACGGTGCCGGCGCGCACCGGCAGCCCGGCGGCGCGCGCTTGCTCGGCCACGGCGCCCGGCTCGGGCCGCGCATCGGCGATGGCGGCGATCTCGATGCCGGCGGCGCGCAGGTCGTGTGCCGCGCGATAGCCGCTGTCATGCGCGGTCGCGACCACGACGCGGTTGCCAACCTTCACGCCGTAGCGCGTCGCATAGGTCCGCGCGGCGTCGGCCAGCAGCACGCCGGGGCGGTCGTTGTGCGGGAACACCAGCGGGCGTTCCAGCGCGCCGGCGGCGATCACCACTTCCTGCGCCCGCACCTGCCACAGCCGTTCGCGCGGCAGATGCGGCGCCGGCGCGGCGAGGTGGTCGGTGACGCGCTCGGCGAGGCCGACCATGTTGTGCGCGAAATAGCCGAACGCCGTGGTGCGCGGCAGCAGCGTGACGCGCGGGGCGCGGGCCAGCGCGGCCAGCGTCGCGGCCAGCCAGGCCTGCGCCGGTTGCCCTGCGATGGTGGCGCTGGTTTCGGCCAGCAGCGAGCCGCCCATTTCCGCCTGCTCGTCGCACAGGATCACCCGCGCGCCGGCATCGGCGGCGACCAGGGCGGCGGCCAACCCCGCCGGGCCGGCGCCGATCACCAGCACGTCGCAATGGGCGTAGCGGTTGGCGTAGCGGTCGGGGTCGGGCAGCGTCGGCGCCCGCCCCAGCCCGGCGGCGGCGCGGATCGCCGGCTCG
>JAJZVE010000687.1:0-865 GCA_021845835.1 Pseudomonadota bacterium
GTGATCACCGAGGACGAGCTGCGCGACGCGCTCGCGACCCTGCCATGACGCTCGCCGCCGGGGCGCGGGTGCGGGTGCGCGACGACTGGCCGGAGACGCGCGGCCCCTGCCATATCCGCACCCCGCACTATCTGCGGGGACAGCAGGGCGTGGTGGTGCGGCATCTGGGCGACTTCCCCAACCCCGAGGACCTCGCCTTCGCCCGGCCGGCGGAGCGGCGCCCGCTCTATCACGTCCGCTTCGACCCGCGGGCGATCTGGCGCGAGCCGCATGGCGGCGACGACCTGCTGGTGGAAATCTTCGGGCACTGGCTGGAGGAGGCATGAACGTGCAGGCGGACGCCGACGAGAGATTGCTGGAGGCGGTCAGCCTGCTGCTGGCGCGCAAGGGCATCGCCAGCGCCGAGGAGATCCACGAGCGGATGCGCATCACCGACGCCGCCTCGCCCGGCCAGGGCGCGCGGATGGTGGCGAAGGCGTGGTGCGATCCCGGCTTCAAGGCGCTGATGCTGGCCGACGGCACCCGCGCCGCCGAGGCGCTGGGCATCCCGATGCTCGGCGCGCCGCCGCTCGGCGTGCTGGAGAACACGCCGGAGCTGCATCACCTCGTCGTCTGCACGCTGTGCAGCTGCTATCCCCGCGCCGTGCTGGGCTATCCGCCGTTCTGGTTCAAGTCCGCCGCCTACCGCGCCCGCGCCGTGCGCGACCCGCGCGGCCTGCTGACGGAATTTGGCACGGTGCTGCCGGATACGGTGCGCGTGCGGGTGGTGGACAGCACCGCCGATTATCGCTGGATGGTGCTGCCGCTGCGCCCCGCCGGCACCGAGGGCTGGGACGAGTACCGCCTCGCCGCGATCGTGCGCGAG
>JAJZVE010000687.1:875-3507 GCA_021845835.1 Pseudomonadota bacterium
GGTCACGCCCTGATCCGCCCCCTGCTCCGCGCGACGCTGGCGCTGGCGCTGCTGGCGGCGCCGGCCGCACGCGCGGCCGAGCCGCCGGCGGTCGAGGGCACGCGGTTCATGGTGGTCTCGGCGCAGCACCTCGCCTCCGAAGCCGGCGCGGCGATCCTGCGGGCGGGCGGCAACGCGGTCGATGCGGCGGTCGCGGTCGGCTATGCGCTGGCGGTGGTCGATCCGTGCTGCGGCAATATCGGCGGCGGCGGCTTCATGGTGCTGCACCGCGCCGGCGGGCAGGACGTGTTCCTGAATTTCCGCGAGACGGCGCCGGGGGCGGCGACGCCGGGCATGTATCTGGACGCGCGGGGCAACGTGATCGACGATGCCAGCCTGCATGGCTGGCGGTCGGTGGCGGTGCCGGGGACGGTGCTGGGGCTGGACACCGCCCTGCAACGCTACGGCACCATGCCGCGCGCGCGGGTGATGGCGGCGGCGATCCGCCTTGCCCGCGACGGGTTCGTGCTGGGGCCGAGCGAGGCGGAACTGCTCGCCCGCTTCGCCTCGCGCCTGCGCGCCGACCCGGAGGCCGCGCATATCTTCCTCCGCCCGGACGGTTCGCCGCTGCGCGCGGGCGACCGGCTGACGCAGACCGCGCTGGCCGACACGCTGGCCGCCATCGCCGCGCACGGGCCGGACGCGTTCTATCGCGGGCGCATCCCGGCCGCGATCGAGGCGGCGTCACAGGCGGGCGGCGGCATTCTCCGCGCCGCCGACTTCGCGCGCTACACGGTGACGGAGGCGCCGCCGGTCGGCTGCGACTTCCATGGCTGGCGCTTCGTCTCCGCCGGCCTGCCATCGTCCGGCGGGGTGACGATCTGCGAGATCCTCGGCATCCTCGACGGCTACGATTTGCGGGCGATGGGCTTCCATGCCGCGCAGACCGTGCATGTCATGGTCGAGGCGATGCGGCAGGCCTATGTCGATCGCAACAGCGACCTCGGCGATCCGGCCTTCGTGCCGGATCCGGTCGCGCGCCTGCTCTCGCCCGGCTACCTCGCCGCGCTGCGGGCGCGCATCGGCGACCGGGCCACGCCCTCGCGCGAACTCACCGCCGCGACGCCGCCGCACGAACATGCCGAGACGACGCATTTCTCGGTGATGGACGCGGCGGGCAACGCGGTCGCCGTGACCTACACGATCAACGGCGCGTTCGGCGCCGGCGTGATGGCGCCGGGTGCGGGGTTCCTGCTGAACGACGAGATGGACGACTTCACCGTCAAGCCCGGCACCGCCAACATGTTCGGGCTGGTGCAGGGCGCGGCCAACGCCATCGCGCCCGGCAAGCGCCCGCTGTCGTCGATGGCGCCGACCATCGTGCTGCGCGACGGGCATGTGGCGCTGGTGCTCGGCTCGCCGGGCGGGTCGCGCATCATCACCACGGTGCTGGAGACGGCGCTGAACATGACCACGTTCGGCCTGCCGCCGCAGGAGGCGGTGGACGCGCCGCGCTTCCACGAGCAATGGCTGCCCGACACGGTGTTCATCGAGCCGCGCGCCTTCTCGCCCGACACCGCGGCGGCGCTGCGCGCCATGGGCTACACGCTCAGCACCCAGTCGCCCTGGGGGGCGGTGGAGATGATCGCGGTCGGCGATGCGTTCGCCGGCGCGTCGCCGCCGTCCTCCGGCAACGATGCGGCGCTGGGGCTGGCGCTGCGGCCCGGCCATCTCTACGGCGCCAGCGACCCGCGCCGCCCGGCGGGCGCGGCGATCGGGGAATAGCGGCGCGGCGCCTCAGGACTTCGAGAAATCCACCACCGCGGCGAAGCCGCTTTCCGTCCCGAAGGCCAGCCGCGCGCCGTCGCCGCTCCATGCGAGCGCCGAGACGGGGCCGCGCCCCGGCCCGGCCACCGGCAGGATGCGGCCGGAGGGAATGTCGGCCAGCAGCACGATGCCGTCCGAGAATCCCGCCGCCACCGCCTCGTGCTGCGGATGGCAGGCGACCTGGGTGCACAGCGTCCCCTCGGCCGCGCCGCCGAGTTCGGTCGGCGCCTTGCCCATCGGCCCGCCGCCGGTGAACGGCCACAACACCACCGACTCCGCCCCCGACGTCGCCAGCCACTTGCCGTTGCGGGTGAAGGACAGCGCCTGCGTCTTGGCCGGATAGCCGCTCATGCGCATGTGCTGCGTGTCGGACAGGCGCCAGCCATGCAGCGCGTTTTCCTGCATCGCGGTGACGATGTTGTCGCCGTCCGGGCTGATCGCGATGCCGGTGTGGCTGCCCTTCCATTCCAGCACGCGCGGATGGTCGGACTTGGAGGCGACGAACCATATGCTCGCGCCGTTGTAGTGGCTGGTGGCGACGCGCTTGCCCTTGGCGTCGAACACCACGCCGGTGACGGTGGAGGGATGCGCGAGCGTCTTGAGCAGCTTCCCGGCGCCGTCGAACAGATGCAGGTTCCTGCCGACCACGCAGGCGAGAATCTGTGTCTTGGCATCGGCGAAGCTCGCGACGCGCTCCACCCATTTCATGCCGTAGGACGCGATCTCGGTGATGCCGCCGTCGCGCGCGATGCGCAGGAAGCGCCCGTCATCGCCGCCGGAGAGGAACCCCTCCCCGCGCGCATCGGCGGCAATCGCCAGCGCGCCG
>JAJZVE010000688.1 GCA_021845835.1 Pseudomonadota bacterium
TCGGCATCCTCTACGAGGAGGATCTGTTCGCCCCCGCCGGCGAGGACAGCCGCAGCACGGCACAGGTGGACGCGTTCTTCGCCGCCCAGCGTCAGTGGCTGGAGGCGAACCTGCCGGAGAACGGCACGATCCTGGAGACGGAGAGCTGGGGCAGGGGAAAACTGCCGCCGCGCGCCGAGCGCTGCTACGGCGAGCCGCGCGCGGGCGACCGGCTCGGCTTCTTCATCGATCCGCGCACCGCCGAGGTGCGGGAGATTCCGTTCCGGCTTGCGGAGCCGGTCCGATCCGATCCGCGGGGCGGCGGCGATGAGTCGGATGCGGCCGGCATCGCGCGTACAGGACGGCCGGAGGTGAGCCGCAAGGGCATTGAGCGGATCGGCGACCTGCGCACCGATGCGCTGCATACGGCACTGCGCGAGGCGGCGTTCGACGACGGCGCCCTGCTCGGGATGCTGGTGCTGGCCTTCGGCGGCAGCAACGTCAACGTCCATGGTGCCGGCGGCGGCCGTGGCGACCGTGGTGCCATCGCCCGCCGGCTGATCCATGGTGGGGCGTTGACCGCCGACCTGACGCTGCTGCGCGAGGCGGCGCGTGCGATGCTGGTGCAGGTGCTGTCCTGCCGGGAGGGGATGTCCCAGAGCGGTGAGGTGGCGCGGGTCGCGGGCGATGCGATCGGCGCCGACCGTTTCCTGCCCAACATGGCGACCGACGACGTCCTGAAATGCCTCAGCAAGGCGGGCATCGAGCGGGCCGCGACCGACGCAGGAGTGCCGGCACTGCCGAAGACCGGCAAGGAGATCCGCGCCGCGCTGATCGCCCATGTCGGCGAGGGGACGTACGTCCTGCCCGCTGCGCGGTTCGCGCTCAGCCGCGAAGAGGTGGCGGACCTGCAACAGCGCATCGCCAGCGACGAGGCCGGCCGATTCGTCGTCGAGCCGCTGGAGGATGACGAGCGCGGTGAGGAGGGCAGGGGCGACACGTACGACCTTGCGGGCGCGGCAGGTGACACCGACGAACCCGATGACGGCGAGGAGATGCCGCCGCCGCAGCTCGAAGCCTGATCCTCGGGGCCGCCCGGCGGTGCCGGGTGGCCACCTCTCCCCGGAGCCAGACCATGTCACGCCCCGACCCTGCGGCGCGCCTGGCTGCGTGTCGCGCGCAACTCGCTGACCTCGACCTCACCATGATCACCGCCTGCGAGCATGCCGCCGGTCACGGGCATCGCGGCCATAGGCCACCTCCGGACCCGGCCACCTGGGACCGGACGACATGGCATCGCTATCTGTCGGAAGCCGGGCAGCAGGACCGGATCCTCGGCGCGCGCATGCGACGGCTGCATGCCAAGATCCGTAGGCTGGGATCATCCGGCGCGGCCGAAGAGGACCGTGCGGCGTTGATGCCGGGCCAAAATTGAGCGCGGCGACGTGCGCCCATATGTAGCCTGCGGCGCAGGAGGCAGAAGTGAACCAGGTCACGCAGATCCAGATCCCGGTCGAGGCCGAAACCGCTGCCGCGCTCACCGACGCCCGCCGCATCGAGGCGGTTGGCCGCCTGGTGGATCGCATGGTTCGGCCTGGTGCCGATGATCCGCTCGCGGCAGTACTCGATGCCGCGGCTTCGGAGGCGAGGGCGGCCGGGCTGATCGAGGCCGACCTCGATGCCGAACTGGCGGCCTACAACGCCGAGCGCCACGGCTGACGATCTTTGTCGTGGATGCCTCTGTCGTCGTGTCCGCCGCGCTGGTGCCCGGCGGCACGCCCCGGAATGCGTTGCTGGCAGCCCGCGCGCGCGGAACCATCGCCCTGTCCCGTGCCATTTACGATGAGATTGCCGAGGTGCTTCAGCGTCCGAAATTCGCACGGGTGCTGGGCACCGATCGGCGACTGGAATCCTCGAGTTGCTGACCGCCGCTGCGGTCTGGATCGAGCCCCACGAGAGGGTGGGGGACTGCCGGGATGCGAAGGACAACAAATACCTCGAGTTGGCCTTGGCCTCCGGCGCCGCGGCGATCGTCTCGGGCGACGAGGATCTCCTGGTGCTGGATCCGCGGCGCGATATCAGGATTTTGCCGGCAGCGGCGTTCCTCGGATGGGCGCCGGTCAGCGGATGAGGCATCGCCGATGCGCGAAGGTTTGAAAGACGCAGGAGCGACCCTCCCTGCTCAACCCCTCCGCCGGGCGGGTTGGCCGAAGAACAGTGCCTCGGCTTCGGCCTGGAGGTTGAACGGCACCCATTTCTCGCCCCGCAGCGCCATTCCGACCGCCCGCGCCGTGCCCTCGGCTTCCTCGGTGCGGGCGTAAGCCTCCAGCAGCTTCCGCGCCGCCGCCGTGCTCAGTGCGTTTGCGCGTTCCTCCTGCGGCAGCAGCCAAGCGCCGCCGTTGGTCTGCGCATCGACAACTCGCTGCTGTGCCGCCGTGGCCGCCACGGCGGCGTCGTGCGCCTCCCGGCAGGCCTGAGCCGCGCAGGCCAGCACGGGCGCCAGCAGGGCTTCCAGCTCGGCCTGGCGTTGCGGTCCCGGCTCCGGCCGGACATGGTTGAGGATGTGTTCAGCGACGTCCCTGTCCGCTGCATGCCGTAACTCTGGCGCAGGCAGCGGCAGATCGAAGCTTTCGGCCAGCTGCAGGACTTCGCGCACGTCTGGTGCGATGTCGCGCAGCAGCTCCAGCGTCGGACGAGCGCGGCGCTCGACCGGGAACCGCACCACGTTGCTCGTGCCGGTCACCAACTCGATCCGCATGCTCACCTCCTCCGACGTGGCGCGAGACTACGCGCCCAGGAACGGAGAAGCAACACTAAATATTTGAATCGAAAGACTTTTTCTGGACAGCGGTGTAGGGCGGCCCTTCTCTCCGGTGTGAGTGGTCGGCAAGCAGCCGACGACCGTACCGGTTTGCTCCGATCGCCTTGGTGTGGTGGCGCCGCTCTGTTGGGTGCGAGATCACGCCCGTCCGCAGCCATCCATTCCTGGAGTGGCATGCGCGGACACGGCGCCCTCTGCGGCTGTCGTCGGGCGGCTGTTTCTCGACAGCGGCAGGGCAGGGTCGGGCGGCTCATCCGCGCACCTGTTTCCTCGCCAGAGTCCGAGGCGCGCGCCGTCAGCATGGGCGTGAGATCAGGCTGTGGGCGACCCGGATCGCGACCAAACCGTCCTCCCTGCTGCGCCCGCGCCGCCCCCGGCCGCTTCGGTTCGCGCCCACGTTCGCTCCGGAGCTGAGCGGACGGGCAGCGAGAATCACATGCTCCGCGTGGCTTCAGGCGGACGCGCTGTCGTCAGGCCGTCCAAGAGCAGATGCAGGTTGCGGACGAATTCAGGGGCAGGACCAAGACCATTGCGCGGCGCGTCGCCGGAACGGGAAGCGTGCGAGTGGCGGGCTTCGCGCCGGATGTGGCCCTTGGCAGCAGCCGTGCTCTCGATCGCTTCACCCAGCGGCCGCTGCGGTGCCCTGCCGGCCCGTCCCCTCGGCTGCGTGTGGTCTGGGCCGGGCGTTGGTCTCTTCAAC
>JAJZVE010000689.1 GCA_021845835.1 Pseudomonadota bacterium
AGATTCCTCACCGATTGGCCCAAGGTGGGGCGACGAAAACCGCCGCGCGGGGATTGACGGGTATGGCCGCGCCGCCGCCTACCGCCGAGCCGGCAGCGAAACGGAGATCTCTCGGCCGCCGGACGGGGTTGCCATGGCCGCGATGCGGACGATCGCGGTGGCGCCGACGGCGATCGCGCCGATGACGGCAAACACCTCTCGCCACCCCTCGGCCGGGACACCGAGCCGGGCCAGCGCGAGTGTCGCGTGGTAGCCGGCGACCGTCGCCGGTGCGGCGAATAGGAGAGCGATGAGACCGCGCAGCAGGGGCGAGGTGACGGTGGCGAAGATGAATTGCCCGGCGATAAGCGTGACGGCCCCGGCCGCGACCCCGACGACCGGCGCGCCAATGACACCCGCCCCGCTATGGTAGGCGGCGAGACCCGCGCTCATGCCGGCGAGAAACGGTAGCGCATAGACGGCGAGAGTGAACATCAGCCAGCACAGAAAGCCGATGCCGAAGAGGCTGAGACCGATACCGGTGATGAGCATGGCGGCAAACTCCACGAGCGGGTTGCAGGAACGAACCGCGCCGCCCACCACCTCCATGGCGCGCGACAGAGTATAGGCGTGGCTGACACGAGGCGGGAGCGGAAACTTCGGATTATGTTCGCTGGATCGTCAGTTTCGAACTGGTCTACCTTCCGGGCATGAACGCGCCTTCGCTGACCAGCGTTTGGGAGTATGGATCGTTCGCTTTGAGCCAGGCCAGAATTCGCTCGATCGTGACTCCGATAGCGTCAGGCGTTGCTGCCGGATCGTTCAGCGCATCAAAAAGATTCCTGGGTAGGTCGCCAAGATAACGGGGGTAATCCGCAGCGACGCGCTGCCAGATTTCTTGCGCGGCACCTCCTGACGCTCCAATGGGAACAGGATATCGCTTGGCCCCTGTCGCAATTTCGAATTCTGCGATTACCCCCGGCGCCGCCGCGCCGTCTTTGATGCCGGCAATGTAAATGGATACCCCAGCCTCGGTCACGAGATCCTCCCGATAGCGCCGATAGTAAGCTTGTCGTTCTTGGCCGCCCGGAATCGTTTGGGGGAACGGACGAAGAAAAAGGCTGCGCTCAAAGTTGGGAGTCGCCTGAGTGTTGATCTGCGCGAGGGCGGCCGAGAGGCTTGCATTTCCGACAATCGTGCCCATTCCGGAGACAAGACGAAAATTATGCTTCGCGATCGCGGTGCCGGCCGCAGACGCGATTGCCTCAATCCTAGCTCTCTCGGCGAGCCGCTTATCATCACTCGGATCCGGGAAACTGCCGGAAACCATCACGCTTCCCATGGCAATTCGCCGCTCCACAGCCTCAAGGAGAGTGTCGATCTCGGCGTAATCCTCGATCTCTACACACTGGAGGCCATAGTTTTGAAGGTCATCGACCCATAGCCCGTGCCGGCGCTGCGCGTATTCGAATGAAGCGTCGGCGTCGTAGTCACCCCGGTGTGGCTGCCGCACGATTGCGAAATGCTCGGGCGGGGTGTCGTCGAACGACTCGCGGATCAACGTGAAAAGATAGCTTAGATTGGGGTCAGTGAAGCTTAATCCAACGAACAAGATGTGTCGCGATATAAGATGTCCCATCAGAAGCTGCAGAAAACCAGGACGCTTTTTTCGGTATGATTCATAATCGCTCTTCGCGATTACGACTTCACTTGGATGCTCCACGGTTCCGTGCATTTTGTAGAGCAACGCATGAGCGAAGGGATTTTCGCTTGTCACATCTTTGTCGCGGGATTTCACATCGAGCTGCTTGCGCCTCTCGCGATAGGCCCGCTCAAGAAGGGTGTCATAGTTTGTCGTCCATAGCCGGGTAAGGGGAAGCCGAGAAAGGATGTGAAAGACTGGTGGGATCGGCTTCTCCTCGCCGAAATGCTCGGTTATGATACGGGCCAGGCGCGTGCGAGTCTTACCGGCTTTGTTTAGGAAATACTGGACTACGCCCGCGAGGTCGTCCTCCTTCGAAGCGTCCAGCCCAATGTCCTCCGCCATGTCCCGGACAAGCTGACGCCAGCTCGGATAACCAGCCTGCATCGAAACGCCGGCGCCAATGAAAAGGCCCGCCGAACCGTTGGAGAGGAACCGTGCGTACGAGTCGATGAATTCAGCTTTCTTCAATTCCTGCCACCCGCAGTCAATTGTTCGCTCGGATTTTGATGGCCGCCTCAACCAGACCTTCAATCCGCTTCTTGATATCGGCGTAAACGTCTGTGCTCTCCGTGAACGGGGGATTGTACAGGGTAACGATCGAGGAAAGTGCCCTGCCCGTGTTATTGAATGTCACCCTGTCGAACGGATTAGCGCCAGCAGATGATTTGTATTTGGCTTCATTTAGTAAGTTGTGGATGCGAATACCGACGACACCTTTGCCGAGGCTCCACGCACGCGAGATTTCGTGGATAACCCAAGGGCGATTTGCCGTTTCGGCACCAACCAAGACCACGGCGCAGCTTCGTCCGGTGAGCTGTTCGTCGATCCATTTCTGAATTGCCTTGTCGCCGCCCTTTTTGACTTCTTCCCAATCATTGTCCCGGATGGGTGAATTTCCGTCGACGACGCCCATGTTGCGAACCTGCGAAGCGCGCCAAGCGTCCTTCGCATAGTGGAAACTATAAAAGACATTTCGAGCCATCTTACTTACTCCTAGGCCGCAAATCACCACTGATTGGCGCGGGATATTTTAAGTGAGTAGCCAGCCGGTAGCCCACGCAGCTCCGTTTGAACTCACAATCATAGGTCGTTCCTCCTCATTGGACGCCAGTCCACGGGTCGATCACCACAAGTCCGGCGGCGGCAAACGCGCTCGTATCGCGGGAGGCGACCGCGAAATCCTGCGCCGCGGCGATGGCGGCGATATAGCCGTCGGGCGTCGGGAAGCCCTTGCCGGCGGCGCGCGCCCCGAGAGCGACTTCGGCGTAACGGCGCGCCGCGCGGGTATCGAACGGCAGGATGCGGTCCGCAAACAGGTCCAGCACGCCGTCGAGTGCTGCGGTCAGCTTGTTCTTCCGCCGGCCTTTGGGCAATGCGCCAATGCCGAACATCAGCTCGGCGACGGTGACGCTGGAGAGAAAGAGCGTTTCCGCCGCCTGCGCGTCGAGCCAGGCGCGGACGGAGGGCGCCGGTTCGGGCTTCATCGCCTCGGAGACGACATTCGTGTCGAGCAGGATCATGCGAAACGCAGCGGCTCGGCGGGCCTCGCGTCGCGGGCCTGGTCGAGGGCTTCGACATCGGCGTTGGTGAGGCCGATCTTGCGGCTCATCTCCGCCAGCGCGGAGCCGAGGCGAAGCCGGCCTTGTGGCCGTACCGCGCTGTCCAGGATGGCGCGCATTTCCGCCTCGGTGCTGCGATTGTGCTGCGCCGCCCGGACTTTCAGGGCGCGATGCGTCTCGTCGGAGAGATTGCGGATGGTGACAGCAGGCATGATGGCATACTCCCCTTCACGATGGCTTTGATAACAAAATATAGA
>JAJZVE010000690.1 GCA_021845835.1 Pseudomonadota bacterium
CGCGAGCCGCAGCCGCCACGCCGGGCGCGGCTGCCTGCACGACAGCGACCGCACCACCGCGGAGCACGCATTCGTTGCCGACTTTCCAGGTGCCGCCTATGCGCCCGCGGATGCGGCGGACCTCGGCGGGCGGCCCTATCCGCTGGTCAACTGGTGTGTCGCCTTTGCGATGCCGGTGACGCGAACGGAGAAGCCGGCGCTGCCGTCTTATCTGGTGCCGATGTTTCAGGTCTAGGCGCCTCGGCCGCCGCCGCGGCCCGGGTCGTTGTCACCACTGGCTCGATGGCACCAGGACCAACTGGGCAACCACCACGTGGCGCGGCTGGCCGATCGCGTAGATGACCGCGTCCGCCACGTCCTGCGCCGCGAGCCTGGTGGGGACCTTGTCGTAGAATTGCCGGGCCGCATCCGCGTCGCCGCGCAGGCGACTGCGCACGAAATTCGTCTGCGTCAGGCCCGGCATGATCTCGATGACACGGATGTCGTGCCGGCCCAGGTCGGCGCGCAGCACGTCGGAAAAGGCGTGGACACCTGCCTTGCTGGCATTGTAGGCGGCCATGCGCGGGGCGGGCCGCAGCGCCGACAGAGAACCGATGTTCACGATGTCGCCCGCACAGCGCCCGATCATCTGCTGCACGACCAGATGCGTGAGCCTGACCAGACCGACGAGGTTGGCCTGCAGGATGTCCACCCATTCCTCGGCTGTCCCCGCTTCGAAAGGACGCCGGCCGCCGGCATCATGGCCGGCGCAGTTCACCAGCAGGGAAACGGGTCGGAACGCCTCCGGCACCGTGCCGAGCAGGCCCGAAACGGCCGCGGCGTCCGTGAGATCGACCGGGCAGGGCAGCGCCGGCGCGGCGAGCGCGGCCGCCACCTCATCGAGGCGCTGCCGGTTGCGCCCGCACAGGATGGTGCGCCATCCGGCACGCGCCAGCGCGTGCGCGACCGCCTCGCCGATGCCGCTGCCGGCACCCGTCACCAGCGCAACGCGCGATCCTGCAGGTCCGCTCTCGCTCATTGGCCCGCCGGCTCCAGTTCGCTGTCCAGCAGCAGCCAGATCGCCGCTTTCTGCCAGTGCATGCCCGCATGCAGCGAGGCATAAACCCCGCCGGGGAGCGCCGCGGGCGCCACGAATTTCAGGGCGCGCAGTCCGGGCAGGGCGTAGCGGCGCACCTCTCCGGGCGCGACGCGATGGAGGGACCGGCGTACCACCTCCGCGGTCAGACGGCGTTCGATGATCCGGTACGCCTCGTCATCCCGCGCGACGAGAGTCAGGTCCAGCACGTCGCCCTTGTCGCCCGACCGTGCGGCACAGATGTCGCCGACCCTCATGCTGCAGTCTCCCAGGCCAGCGTCCACGGCACCATCTCGCGCGGGATCAGGCCGCTGATCGTCTCGATGCGCGGCCGGCGTTCGGAACGGATGCCGCCGCCGCCCGCCGGCCCGCACAGCGTCAGCGCATAGACCTCGTCCTCCACCGCCTGCGCGGCTTCGGCATCCTCGCAGCGTGCCGAGACATGCACCCGCACTTCCGGCGGCGGCGCCAGCAGCGGCGCGGAGGCGCGACCGAGGATCGAGTCCACGCCGACCAGGTCGATGACGAGGTCGGCGTCCGCCCAGTCCCGCAGGCGCAGGGTGTCGGCCGCGCGCCGCGCGAGGCCCAGCGCGCCGGAACCGGCGAAGCCGATCTCGACATCGGCGATCACGCCGCGCCGTTCCACGAACGCCACCACCTTGAGCCGTTCGGGCGGCGGCCCGACCGCCGCGCCGGTCATGCGCACCCGGTTGTACCCGGTCTGCTCGAAGCGGATGCCGGTGAGGTCCAGCACGCCGTCGGGCGTGATGTAGCGGGACGGATCATGCACCTCGTAGAGCAGTTGCAGCGTGCAGGTCATCGGGTCGAGCCGTCCCGGCGCGCCGTCCAGCAACGCGATCTCCGCCGCGCCGTCCGCCATGATGCGTGCCAGCGGATAGCCGAGCGCGGCCATCGCGGCAGCGTCCAGCCCGCCGCCGCCCGGCGGCTCGAAATTGCCGCCCGTCAACTGGCCGCCGCATTCGAGCAGATGGCCGACTGCGAGGGCGCCTGCCTGCAGCACGTCGGACGGACGACCCAGGGCGAGGGCCGGGGCCGCGAACAGCGCCGAATCCGCCACCCGCCCGGCCAGCACCATGTCGGCGCCGGATGCGAGCGCCGCCGCGATCCCGTCGGCGCCGAGATAGGCGTGCGCGCCGATCAGCCGGCCTTCGATCGGCGCCTCCCAGGCGACCTGATCCGTCAGTGCCGCGACATCGTCGCCGAGCAGCGCCGCGACCCGCATGCCGGAGCGGCCAAGCTGCGACGCCAGGCGCGCCGCCGCCCGCGCCGCCGCGGCCGGGTTCGCGGCCCCCAGGTTGGAGATGATCCGGCAGCGCCCGGCAGCGGCGGGAATGAGCGGCGTCAGGCGCCGGCGCAGCCGCGGGTCGGCGCCGCCCTCGGGCGAGGCTGCGCGGGCGCGCAGGGCGGCGACCAGCGTGCGCTCGGCGAGGCATTCCAGCACCACCGCATCCACTTCGCCGGACGCGGCGAGCGCCACCGCCGGCTCGATGCGGTCGCCGGCGAAGCCGGCTCCGGCGCCGACACTGCACAGCGGCCGCATCACAGGCCCATGTAGGCGTGCTGCACCTCGACATCGTCGCGCAGCGCAGCCCCCTCGCCGGCCTTCACGATCCGCCCGCGCTCCAGCACATAGCCGCGCCGGCTCATCGCCAGCGCCTCGCCGACGTTCTGCTCGACCAGCAGCACGGTGATGCCTTTGCGCATCGCCAACCCCTGCACCATTTCGAAGATCCGCTCGACCATCAGCGGCGACAGGCCGAGCGACGGCTCGTCGAGCATGAGCAGTCGCGGCAGGCTCATCATCGCGCGTGCGATCGCCACCATCTGCCGTTCGCCGCCGGAGAGCCGTCCGGCCATCTGGTCGCGCCGCTCCCGCAGGAACGGGAACAGGTCCAGCATCTCGCCGAGGCTTTCCGCCATGCGGCGGCGCGCCTTGGCATGATAGGCGCCGAGCAGCAGGTTCTCGCGCACCGTCATGAAGGGAAACAGCCTGCCGCCTTCCGGGACCATGACCAGGCCGCGCGCGACGGTGTGGTGCGCCCGCGCGCGCGTGATGTCGGCGCCGGCGAAGCGCATGGCGCCGCCGCGCACCGGCAGATGGCCGCCGATGGTCAGCAGCAGCGTGCTTTTGCCGGCCCCGTTGGCGCCGACCAGTGCGACGACCTCGCCGGCATCGACGGTGAGGCTGACGCCGTGCAGCACCGGCACGTCGCCATAGCCGGCGCTGACGCCCTCGACGGTGAGCAGCGCCGTCATGCGCGCTGCCTCCCGACATAGGCCTCGACCACCGCCGGCGCGGCAAGGATCTCCTCCGGCCGGCCCTCGGCGATCATGGCGCCGTGGTCGAGCACGATGACGCGCCCGGCGAAGCTGCGCACGACCTTGAGGTTGTGCTAGA
>JAJZVE010000691.1 GCA_021845835.1 Pseudomonadota bacterium
GGCAAAGCCCTGCCACTGCGACGGGTCGATGCCGCAATTGGCCAGCACCTTCGGATGCACCATGCCGCTGCCCAGAATCTCCAGCCAGTCGCCGCCGCCGCCCAGTTCGCCGGTGCGGCGGTTCCAGCCGATATCGACTTCCATGCTCGGCTCGGTGAACGGGAAGTAGCTGGAGCGGAAACGCACCGGCAGCGTGGCAATCCCGAAGAAACTGCGCAGGAAGTCGATCAGGCAGCCCTTCAGGTGGCCGAGCGTCAGGTCGCGCGCGATCGCCAGCCCTTCGAGCTGGTGGAACATCGGGCTGTGCGTCGCGTCGTGGTCGGCGCGATAGGTGCGGCCCATGACCACCACGCGCAGCGGCGGCGGCTGGCGCAGCATGGTACGCACCTGCACCGGGGACGTGTGCGTGCGCAGCACGGGCGGCGGTGCGTCGGGCGCGGCTTGCGGCAGATAGAACGTGTCGTGGTCGGCGCGCGCCGGATGATGCGCGGGAATGTTGAGGGCGCCGAAATTGTGCCAGTCGCTTTCGATATCCGGCCCCTCGGCGATCGCGAACCCCATCGCGCCGAAGATCGCAGCCATTTCCTCCATCGTGCGGCTGATCGGGTGGATCAGGCCGACCGGCGCAGGGCGCGGCGGCAGCGTCACGTCGATGCGCTCGGCGGCAAGGCGCGCGGCGAGATCCGCTTCCTCCAGCTCGCCGCGGCGGGCTTCGATCAGCGCCGCGAGCGTGTCCTTGAGCCGGTTGAGCGCGGCGCCGCGTGCGCGGCGCTGCTCGGCCGGCACGCCGCCGAGCTGCTTGAGCAGCCCGGTCAGCGCGCCGTTCCTGCCGAGCACGCCGACGCGCACCGCGTCCCAGGCGCGCAGGTCGGCGGCGTTGCGCAGCGCAGCCGCGGTCTCGCTGTGCAGGCGTTCCAGATCGTCGGTCATATCGCGGGTCCGTGCATGCAAAAAGGGCCGCCCCGAGGTACGAGGCAGCCCTTTGCGGTTCGATCGTTCGCTCGGCGGGAGCGGCGGATCAGGCCAGGGCGGCCTGCACCTTCTTGACGATCTCGCCGAAGCTCGCCGGATCGTCGTAGGCGACGGCCGCCAGTACCTTGCGGTCCATCTCGATCCCGGCGCGCTTCAGCCCGTCGATAAATCGCGAGTAGGTCAGCCCATGCTCGCGCACCGCCGCGTTGATGCGCTGGATCCACAGCGCGCGGAAGTCGCGCTTCCTGACGCGCCGGTCGCGGTACGCGTACTGCAGCGACTTCTCCAGCCGCTCCAGCGCGATGCGATAATTGGTGGAGGAGCGGCCGAAGAAGCCCTTGGACTGCTCAAGGACTTTCTTGTGCCGTGCGTGCGTGGTGACGCCGCGCTTGACCCGTGCCATGTGCGATCCTCCTCAACCGAGCCCGTAGGGCGCCCACTGCTTCACGGTGATCGCATCCTGCGGCGTCAGAGTCTGGTGGCGGCGGTTCTGCCGCTTCATCTTCTGCGAGCGGTTGATCAGGCCATGGCGCTTGTTGCCCGGACCGGCGAGCACCTTGCCGGTCGCGGTGATCTTGAAGCGTTTCTTGACCGACGACTTGGTCTTCAACTTGGGCATTTTGGTCTCCTTCTCGGTCGCGATCGCGCCAGTGCGGCGCACACGTCGCGGCCGGGCATGCCCGAACGGGCCCGGCGCGCAGACGGAGCGCGGCTTATAGCCACGGCCGGGCGGGGGGGCAAGCGGCTGGGATCGCCGCATGGCGGGGACCGGGATGGTCTGCTAATCTGGTCAGAACGGCTTTCGGAGGGCGAAAATTGGTCACGATCGGAACGCTGGAGGCGAAGACGCGCCTGTCCAGCCTGCTCGACCTCGTCGCCAGCGGCGAAGAAGTCGTCATCACGCGCCGCGGTCGCGCGGTCGCGAGATTGGTCCCGGCTGCGCCGGCTGAAGCGCGGGATGCCGCGCACGCAGCAGCCCGGTTGAAGGAACTGCGCCGCGGGGCGACGCTCGGCGGTCTCTCCTGGCGGGCGTTGCGGGACGAAGGGCGCCGATGACGGGGTTCATCCTTGACTGCTCGATTGCCGTCACGTGGTGCTTCGAGGATGAGGCAACGCCGGACACGGACCTGCTGCTCGACCGGGTTCTCGCCGAGGGGGCCATCGTGCCGGCGATCTGGCATCTCGAAACCGGCAATGTGCTGTTGCAGGCGACGCGCCGCGGACGGCTGACCCCGGCCGCCATGCAGGCGCGGCTGGAGGCGATGGCGATGCTGCCAATCAGGACGGACGAGACACCGGCGCGCCGCGCCTGGGGCGAGGTGTTGAGTTTGGCGCGCGCCGAGGCATTGACGACCTACGATGCTGCGTATCTTGAACTGGCAACGCGCCGCGCACTGCCGCTGGCCACGCGGGACCAGGCTTTGCGCAAGGCGGCAGGCCGGACAGGCGTGGTGATATTGCCGGACTGATCCGGGGCGCCGGCGCCGTGGCCGCCGCCGTCACCCGAAGACGCGCAGCACGCCTTCGCCGATCAGCAGCACCACCGCCGCCCACAGGAACGCGCTCGACCAGTTGGCGAACTGGAACACCATCGCCGGCATCTCGAACATGCCGCACAGCAGCGGCACCGTCGCGCGCAGCGGGCTGAAGAAGCGGCACAGCACCACGCTCATCGCGCCCCAGCGGTGGAAGAACCGCTCGCCGCGCGGCATCAGGTCGGGGCGGCGGGTGAACGGCCAGACATGCCGCGCCCGGTCCTTCAGCCGGTCGCCCAGCGCGTACGACGCCCAGTCCCCCAGCGCCGCGCCCACCGACACCGCGACCCACACCGGCCACAGCGACACGTCGCCCATCTGCACCAGGGCGACGATGATCGCGATCACCAGCGAACTCGGCACCACCAGCGAGACGAAGGCAAGCGATTTGAGGAAACTCAGCGTCAGCGCCGCCGGCACGACCCATGCGGCATGCGCCTGGATGAACGCTGTCATGCGCTGGGCAGCCGCAGGAACCCCGGATCGTCCACCGGCTCCGCCAGGTCTTCGTCGATCGACGTGACCTCCGCGGCGCGCGGACCGCGGCGGCAGGCGCGCACCATTTCCTCGACCGCGGCGGTGTCGCCGTCCAGCAGCGCCTCCACCGAGCCGTCGCGGCGGTTGCGCACCCAGCCGGACAGGCCCAGCGCCTGCGCCCGCTCCGCGATCCAGTCGCGGAACCCGACACCCTGCACGCGGCCGGAAATGGTCAGGCGTTTGGCGGTCATGCGCGCAACAGCTCCAGGAATCGCCCCGCAAGCGCTACGTCATCGCCGATCTGGCGGCGCCGCGCGAGGGCTTGCGCATCGCTGCCCCAGAATTCTTCCTGGTACGTCTCGTCCAGCGTCGCCAGCGCATGCGCCTCCGCCGCCGTCAGCGCGCCCTCGGCCAGCGCCAGCCCGAGCACCACGCTGCCCAGCGCCGGCACCGCGACGCCCAGCGCCGCCAGACCGTACGGCCCCACCGCCGCCAGCGCCGCCGCC
>JAJZVE010000692.1 GCA_021845835.1 Pseudomonadota bacterium
CGCAGCAGCAGGCCGAGCAGGCGCGGGCGCAGCAACAGGCGCTGGCGGCGCAGATGGCGGCCACCACGCCGGCGCCGGTGGCCAAGGAGAAGCTGCCGCTCGGCACGTTCCGCGTCGGCGGCGTCACCGTGACGCTGGGCGGGTTCGCGGCGGGCGAGGGCGGCTTCCGCTCCCGCAACCAGGCGGCGAGCATCGACACCAGCTTCGGTGGCGCCATCCCGTTCAGGAACAGCCCCAACTACTACATCCCGGAATACCGCTTCACCGCCCAGCAGAGCCGCTTCTCGCTGCTGGCGCAGGGCCATGTGGACGATGCGACGACGCTGACCAGCTACATGGAGACGGACTTCCTGTCCGCCGGCAGTTCGTCGAACAGCAACCAGAGCAACAGCTACACGCTGCGGGTGCGGCACTTCTACGGCACCTATGACAACACCGACAGCGGCCTGCACGCCCTGTTCGGCCAGGCTTGGTCGCTGGCCACGCCGTATCGCGTGGGCCTGGTGCCGCGACAGGAAAACGTGCCGCTGACGATCGACGCGCAGTACGTCGTCGGCTTCAACTGGGAGCGCCAGGCGCAGCTGCGCCTGACCAAGGATTTCGACGATCATCGCGTCTGGGCGGCGCTGTCGATCGAAAATCCGCAGACGATCTTCGCCAGCGCGGCCGGCCCCAACTGCTTGACCGGCGCGCCGGCGCTGACCGGCATCGGCGGCGGCACGCTGGAGTATTCGCAGTGCGGTGGACCGAACGTCAATTCGATCCAGAGCTACAGCGACAACATCGCCCCCGATATCATCGCCAAAGTCGCGTATGACCCGGGCTACGGCCATTACGAATTGTGGAGCATGCTGCGCTTCCTGGGTGGGCGCGTGTCCTATGCTGCGGATCATACCGGGCAGAACTTCACCACCACTGGCCAGGGCGTCGGCGCCGGCATGATCCTGCCGCTGATCCCGCGCAAGCTGGAGTTCCAGTTGAACGGGCTGGTCGGCCAGGGCATCGGCCGCTACGGCTCGGCTCAGCTGCCGGACGTGGTGTTCAAGCCGAACGGCGCCGTCGCCGCGCTGCCCGAGTACCAGGTGATGGGCGGCTTCGTCGGGCATCCGCAGCCGAATATCGACATCTATGCCTATGGCGGCGCCGAGGAGGCCTCGAACAAGGCATACAATGTCGGCAGCGGCCATTACGGCTACGGCAACCCGTTGGTCAATCTCGCCGGGTGCCAGCAGGAACTCGGCGCCTGCTCGGCCAACACCTCCGGCGTGATCGAAGGCACGATCGGCGCCTGGTGGCGCTTCTTCAAGGGTAGCTACGGCACCATGCAGGCCGGCCTGCAGTACGAGTACCTGAAGCGCAGCGCCTTCGCCGGTGTCGGCCCGACCCCGGGCGGCATGATCTCGCCGACCGGCGACGAGAACGTGGTGTTCGTCAGCTTCCGCTACCTGCCGTTCCAATAAGACGGCCTGGACGACCCGAGCGGCGTGCAACCCGCGCTGGCCTAGGCCGGCGCGGGTTCCTTTTTCTCCGCTGCCGCGCCGGCCTCGCCCCGCGCCTCCTCGCCGGCCTGACTGGCCAGGATGGTGAACACGGCGCCGGTGCCCTGCGACGGGGCGCGCAGGTCGAGGCGGAATTCGTGCAGGCGGATGATCGCGCCGACGATGCTCAGGCCAAGGCCGTGGCCGGCGGTGTGGCGGCTGGCTTCCGCGCGATAGAACCGGCGCATCACGTTCTCCCGGTCCGCCGGCGGGATGCCGGGGCCGGTGTCCCTCACGCTCAGCGCCGCGACACTCCCCTCCATGCCGACCACGATCCGCACCCGCCCGCCGGCGGGAGTGAACTTGACCGCGTTGTCCAGCAGGTTGGCGACCGCCTCCATCAGCAATTCGCCGTCGCCGGAAACCACCGGCTCCGCCGAGATCGTCAGCTCCAGGCTCTGCTGGTGTTCCTCGCAGACCGGCTGGTACAGCTCATAGGCCTCGCGGGCGAGGTCGGCGAGGTTGAGCGCGCCGAAGCCGCTGCGCCGTCGCCCCGACTCGATCTCGCCGATGCGCAGCAGGGCGGTGATGATGCCGATGGTCTGGTCGAGGTCGGCAACCGCCGTGTCCACCACGCCGCGCAGCCCGGCGAGGTCGCCGGCGGCGTTTCGGCCGCGCTCCAGCTTGGCGCGGGCGCGGGCGAGGGGGGTGCGCAGGTCGTGGGCGATATTGTCGCCCACTCCCTTCACTTCGTGCAGCAGCCGCTCGATCCGGTCCAGCATCCGGTTGACGCTGACCGCCAGCCGGTCGAGATCGTCGCGCGTGCCGCGCGCCGGCAGGCGCTCGTGCAGGTCGCCGCGCATGATGCGCTCGATCGTCTCGTGCACCACCTTGACCCGCGCCAGCGCCCGGCGGCTGAGCAGGGCGCCGGTCAGCAGCGAGAGCAGGAAGGCGGGGATCAGCGCGATTTCCAGCGCGTTCAGCACCGGCGTGCGCAGTTCCGACAGCACCGCGATGTCGCGGCCGATCACCAGGATGCGCCCCTGCGGCAGCCGCATGGCGACGGCCCGCACCACGGCGAAGGCCGGCGCGTCCGGCTCGACGCCGGCGGCGCTGACGCGGTGGGCAAGGCCGTCGATGGGCAGCCCGATCGGGATATGCTGCAGGTTGCCGGCGATCAGTTGCCCGTCAGCCGAGAACAGCGCGGCAAAGGCGAGATGGAACAGGTCGCCGGCAAGCTGCTGGCGGATGACGCGGATAATTTCCGGCTCGCTGTCGCTGGCCATCACGCCGGCCTCGGCCTGCAGCAGGCTGTCGATCCGCGCGGTCTCGAAGATTTCCGTCTGCCAGTAGATGAAGACGAACAGCGACAGCGCCACCGCCGCGATGGCCGCCGCGAAGGCGGCGGCCAGGCGGAACGGCGAGGAGCGAAGGATTTCAGTCTGGAACACGGAAGATGAAGCCGGCTCCCCGCACGCTCTGGATCAGCGGCGCCTCGCCCGGCCCGTCAAGCTTGCGGCGCAGGCGGCCGATATGCACGTCCACCAGGTTGGTCTGCGGCAGGAAGCGGTACTGCCAGACATCCTCGAGCAGCATGTCGCGCGTGACCAGCTGGCCGGGGCGGCGCATGAGGTATTCCAGCAGCTTGAATTCCCGCGGCAGCAGGTCCAGCTCGCGGTCGCCGCGCTTGCAGGTGCGGTCGATCAGGTCCATTTCCAGCGGCCCGACGCGCAGCACCGTCTCGCGCATGTCGATCGGCCGGCGTAGCAGCGCCTCCACCCGCGCGGCCAGTTCCATGAACGCGAACGGCTTGGTCAGGTAGTCGTCGCCGCCGGCCTTCAGCCCGCGCACCCGGTCATCGACCGCGCTGAGCGCGCTCAAGACCAGCACCGGGGTGCGGACGCCGAGCGAGCGCAGCCGCTCGATCACGGTCAGCCCGTCCAGTCCCGGCAGCAGCCGGTCCACGATCAGCAGGTCGTAGTGCCGTGCCTGCACGGAGCGCAACGC
>JAJZVE010000693.1 GCA_021845835.1 Pseudomonadota bacterium
GCGTGGCAAACCATGGACAAGACCGTCTCGCCGCCGCAGTGGCCGAACGACATCTTCGAGGCGCTGAAGCGGGCGAACATCCGCCAGATGGCCTTCGTGCCCGACGCCGGCCACACGAAGCTCATCCTGAGCTGCCAGGCCGACCCGGCGATCGACTGCGTCTCCCTGACCGCGGAACAGGAAGGTGTCGCCATGCTGGCGGGCGCATGGCTGGGCGGGCAGCGCGGCGTCCTGCTGATGCAGTCGTCCGGCGTCGGCAACTGCATCAACATGCTCAGCATCGTCGCGGAGTGCCGGTTTCCGCTGCTGATGCTGGTGACGATGCGCGGCGAATGGGGCGAGTTCAATCCCTGGCAGCTTTCGATGGGCCAGGGCACGCCTGCCGCCCTGGCGAGCGCCGGCGTGATCGTCGAGCGGGCGAACCTGGCCGAAGACCTGGGGAGCACGGTTTTCGCCGCGGCACAGATGGCGTTCAGCGCCAACCGCGCGGTCGCCGTGCTGATCAGCCAGCGCATCCTGGGGTTCAAGGACTGGAGCAAGTAGATGTCCGACCGTAAGCAAGGCGTACTGGATCGGCGCGCGGTCATGGGCGCCATCCTCGCCCAGCGTGAGCAAGCCCTGATCGTTACCGGCCTCGGCTCGACCACCTATGACGCCGGCACCGCCGATCACGTCAACACGTTCTATCTGTGGGGCGGCATGGGCGCCGCGGCGATGGTCGGCCTGGGACTGGCCCTGGCGCAGCCGGACCGGCGGGTCGTCGTCCTGACGGGCGACGGCGAGATGCTGATGGGGTTCGGCGCCTTCGCCACGATCGGAGCCAGGCAGCCGCGCAATCTGGCCATCGGCGTGATCGACAACGAGCACTACAGCGAGACCGGCATGCAGCCCACCCATACGCGGCACGGTGTCGATCTCGCCCTGGTGGCCAAGGCCTGCGGCTTCGGGGTGACCGGCACCGTCACCGGCGAGACCGAACTGGCAGCCGCCATCGCGGCGCTCTACGGGGCGCCGGGGCCGGTGTTCATCGATGTCAAGGTCAGCACCCAGCGCTATCCGATGTCGATCCGGCTGCGCGACGGTACCCACATCAAGAACCGTTTCCGCGAGGCCCTGCTCGGCCCGGCCGCATTCGACTGAGGCAGCCCGGCCGCGGCCCCTTCTGTCCGTCCTGCCGGGAGATCCCGATGTCCAATGCGTGCGCCGATGACCTGATCGACTTCGTTCATGGTCTCTCGCTGGAGCGCGTGCCCGCGGATGTGGTCGCGCAGGCCCGGGCATGCCTGCTCGATGCCCTGGGCTGCGGCATCTTCGGATCGGCGCAGGACTGGTCGCGGCTGCTGGCCGATGAAATGACCGCGGAGGGCACCCGTGGACGCAGCACGGTGATCTGCCGGCCGGAGCGCCTGGCGGCGCCCGCGGCGGCACTGTGTAACGGGACCGCCATTCATGGCTTCGAACTCGATGACCTGATTGCCGAGTCCATCGTGCATCCGGCTGCCGCGGTCATTCCGGCGGCGCTGGCCACCGCCGAGGCGGTGGCGGCGTCGGGCAGCCGCCTGCTCGCCGGGATCGTCAGCGGCTACGAGGTCATGCACCGGCTGGGCGTGGCGTTGGGGGTCGAGCCGGCCCGCCGGGGGTTCCATACCACCAGCCTGACCGGCCCGGTTGCCGCCGCGGTGGCGGCGGGGGTGGTGCAGAGCCTGTCGCGCGAGGAGATGCGATCGGCGATCGGGCTGGCCTGCTCGGCCGCGGCGGGGATCAAGAGCTTCGCCGCCGGTCATGGCGGCGGCATGGTCAAGCGCCTGCACCTTGGCCGGGCGGCCGAGGCGGGCGTGCGCATGGGCCAGCTCGCGGCAAGGGGCTTCCGCGGACCGCCGAGCGCAATCGATGGCCGGTTCGGCCTGCTGGAGGTGTTCGGCGGGGCCGGCGCTCAGCCCGGGCGGCTCAGCCGCGGCCTTGGCGAGGAATGGGCCCTGCGCGACGTCTGGTTCAAGGTCTATCCGATCTGCGGCTGGATCCAGTCGGCAGTCCAGTTGCTGCAACAGTTCCGCGGGCCGCATCCCCTGCAGGAAGCCGAGATCCGCGCGGTACGGGTCGGGGTCAGCAGCTATGCGGCGCGCAACAACGGCGAGCCGGCGCCCCGCGACACCATGGGGGCGCAGTACAGCATCCCATTCTGTGCCGCGATCGCCTTGCTCGGCGATCCGCACGATCCCGCCGCCTTCCGGCCAGCGGCCGTTGACGATCCGGTGACCCGCGCGGTGGCGCAGCGTGTCTCCGTCGAAATCGATCCCGCCGTCGAAGCGGTCTATCCCGCTCAGTTCGGGGCCAGCGTGCTGCTGACCCTGGCGGACGGCCGGACGCGGCAGGGGGTGGTGATGGACTGCCATGGCACGCCCGCCGACCCCTGCACGGCAGCGGAACGAATGGACAAGTTCATGCTGCTCGCCGGCAAGCGGCTGTCGGCGACGGCGGCGGGCCAGATCGCCCGCGCGGTCGAAGCGCTCGCCGGGTCGCCCTCGGTCAACCAGCTGACCGCCGCCCTGGGAACCGAGGTCGAGCGGGGCGGGCGGCCGCAATTGCGGGTCTGGTCATGACCAATCCATTCGATGCCATCGCCCGGCGGGAGATCGCGCTGCGCCCCGGCGAGCCTCTGGCCTTCTACGCGCTGGGCGCCCTGGAGGCGCACGGGATCGGAGCGATCTCGCGGCTGCCGATGGCGCTGCGGATCGTCCTTGAATCCGTGCTGCGGACCTGCGACGGCGTCAAGGTGCTGGAGTCTCAGGTCAGGGCGCTCGCCGGCTGGCGGCCCGACGGCAGGCGCGAGGAGGAGATCCCCTTCACCGTCGGGCGCGTCGTGCTCAACTGTGCGGCCGGGATCCCGCTGCTCGGCGACATCACGGCGATGCGCGGCGCGGTGATGCGGCTCGGCCTGCCGGCCGGACGGGTCGGGCCGCAGGTGCCGGTTGACATGGTGCTCGACCACACGCTGTCGGTCGACTTCCACGGCTCGGCCGACGCGATGGCGCGCAACATGGCGCTCGACATCCAGCGCAACGAGGAGCGCTACCGTTTCGTCAAATGGGCGATGCAGGCGTATGACGGCATCCGGCTGTTCCCGCCCGGCAACGGCATCCTGCATCAGCTCAATCTGGAAGTCCTTGCGCCCGGCGTTCTGGTGCGGGACGGCATGTGCCTCCCCGACAGCCTGGTGGGCACCGATTCCCACACCTGCATGATCGCCGGTCTGGGGGCGGTGGGCTGGGGGGTGGGCGGTATCGAGGCCCAGACGGCCGTGCTCGGCGAACCGGTGTACTTGCTGACCCCCGATGTCGTCGGCGTGCATCTGACCGGGGCCTTGCGCGACGGCGTGACCGCGACCGACCTCGTGCTGCACGTCACCGAGCGGCTGCGCCAGGCCAGGGTGGTGGGCAAGTTCGTCGAGTTCTTCGGCGGCGGGGTGGCGCGGCTGAGCCTTCCG
>JAJZVE010000694.1 GCA_021845835.1 Pseudomonadota bacterium
GTTCTGTAGAAGCTGCAAAACCTCCTGATCCTGCGTCCGCGCTGGACGGTGCGTGCCCGGGGTCGAAGCCGGGAGCGCCGACATGCCGCCCCCAGCTCCGATTCGCTCCGATGCGATGCGTTATCCGGCGGCGGCGCGCTTCGCTGCCGGGCGCCCGATCTCAACCCGCCAGACCTCCGGCCCCTGCTCCAGATAGCGCCATGAGAACTGATCGTGATGCTCGGCGTCGAACTGGTAGTAGAGCGGCTTCGGATCGTGGTCGTTGACCAGCACGAATTTCTCGCCGGCAGCGAGACCTTCATACGTCGCGAAAATGCGCCGATGCCGCTCTGCGGGAACGAGCGTGCGCACATCAAGGATTGGATTTTCGGCCATCGGTCAGGTCTCCTCGATTGGATGGAACGGAAGCACCCTGACGGGTCAGGGTATGCAACACCGCGGTCAGCCGTTCCGCTTCCCGGGCATTGTGGTGTCGCAGCAGCGACCACGCGCGTGCGGCGATACGGCAGGCCTCCTCGGTGGCGCCGGCCCGCGCGAGCGCGAGCAGCGCCACGACCAGCAGACGATTGAGGTCGCCAACCTCATCCCCAGCGATGTCGGCTGCTGTCATTCCATATCCTCGCGGATGCGAAAATGCGCCTTCGCCGACGGCGACATCAGGCGCGGGGACCAGGCGGGACTCCACACGACCGTCACGAACACGCCGGTGACGCCGACGACATCCGCGAGCCGCCGTTCGACGCCGGTGACGATGTAGTCCTGCGCCGGACAGCCAGGCATCGTCATCGTCATCCTCACATCGACGATGCCATCGTCGATGCTGATGTCGTAGACGAGCCCGAGATCGACAATGTTGAACCCGAGTTCCGGGTCGATCACGTCGTGCAACGCGTCGCGTACGCTTTCGACAGTCGGCGGCGAGACCAACTCGTTCATCGGATCAGGCTCCTCGGCGAATCAGCAGCCGCACCCGGTCAGCCTCGCGGCGCACGTCAATTGCCGCACCTCGGGCTTCAAGTTCAGGGTAAAGAAGCAGAGGTTCGCGGTCGTTCCAGGCCTCAATCACCTCGCCTGGGGCCAGCTGTTCAAGCGTCGAGAGGATGCGCACCATCGGTTCGGGCGGTTGCAGGCCGCGGTTATCCAGCACCTGACATGGTTCCGGCCAGCCGGCGCCAGCGCCGGCGTGGCTTGCGGCGGGTACCCGAGGCTTGCGCGGCGGCTCGGCGGAAGCGAGCGGGTCCGGGGAGAACAGGACCTCCCAGTCGCCCTCCGCGTGCCGCAACGCGCGATGCACGAAGCCCTTGCGGCCAAGCACGGCATAGAGCGGGACCGGTTCGAAGGTGGCCAGCAGGCGCAGCGCCTGACCGGGTTCGAGGCTCGCCACTGCTTGCATAATCTGTGCGAACGGCTCGCCGCCGGCGCGCAAGGTGGGGCGCACGTCAAGCGTGAGCGGAGCGGCCTGGGTCATCAGCGGACTCCTTTCGGGCGAGAGAGGGCGAAGCAACGGGATGCGATCCAGCCGCGGCCTCATGCGCATACGTCGCGCGCCACGCACGCGCGTATTCCCGCGCCAGCAGCAGGATCGCGAGCAGGGCAAGCGCGAGCGCACCACGCACCACGTCGGCCAAGCCGAGTGCCGCGGCCCCGGCCGCGAGCGTGACCGCTGCGAAGTAGAGGACGAAGAACCCGACCGCACCCGGCTCGTTCACCAGATCCTGCACCCGAGGCACGGCACCGCGGCCGAGCCGGCCGCCGTAGCGGGACAACCAGGAGAGGAACGCCACGATTTTATAGAGCTGGGTCAGCCCGAGTCCGCTCAGCCACCCAAGCAGCACCAGCAGCACGAGGCTCGGCGCCAGGTCGGCCAAACGGCCTGCGGGCGCCGCGCCGATGGCGAGCAACGCGGCGAGGCCCAGGGCGACAAAGGCCCCGATCGCCGCGCGGTTGTGCAGCTCGATCTGCCGGCGCCGCCGACTGCGGTACAGCCGCACGACATCGGCAAGGTAGAGCGCCACGGCGAGCACGATGGCGAGCCGTCCGGCCTGCTCGACGCCCATGATCCAGCCGGCGGGGGAGACGGTGGTCGCGAGACCGGCAGCAAACGCGGCGACGAACCCTGCAGCACCAGTCCACAGGATTGCTAAGCCAAGCGTACCCCGCTCATGCGGCGCCAGCATGAACATCGGCAACAATTCATATGAGACGCCGATCGCGGTCAGGGTAAACCAGCCGCCGAGCCCGGCCAGCGCATGGTAGGACACGCCGTCCGCCAGTAGCGGCGCCAGCGCCGGCGCGGCGGCCGGAACTGTCAACGCCAGCGCCAGCGTCAGCCCGAGCAGGATGGTCAGCAGCAGGAACCCAAGACCGGCCATAACGAATCGCGCGCTTAACGGAACCGGCCGCTTCGCCCCCAGCGGCACCAGCAGCGTCCCGGCACCCACGATCAATGCGGCGATCACCAGGCAACCGCCCGCCGGGAGCAGGACTCCCGCCGCTGCATAGCGGCCGAGTGCGCAGAACCCGCCGACCATGAGCGCCAAACCGACTTCAAGGCCGATCAGGGTCACCAGCGGCAGCGCCTGACTTGGCAGCTTACGACCGGTGATGACCGGGACGAACTGGAACAGCGCACCGAACATCAACAGCGTGAGCCAGCCGATGGTGAGGAGGTGCACCATCGCCAGGGTCAACGGCGCGCCTGCCGGCGCTGCAGGCCAGGCGAGGCCGCTCACCGCGAGCAGCAAACCCAGGCAGAGATTGATCAGCGCGCAGGCGAACATCACCGGCGTCCAGCGCGACAGGCGATCGCTGCTGGCGTTCATGCGGAAGCCCCATTGACGGTTGGCCTCATCGCCGCATGCCAGCCCGCATCCGCTTTTCCGGCGAAGCCAACCCGCAGGCGGCCTTGGAGAGCGAGGGTGACGGTGGCACAGGCTGAGGCAATAAGTGGTATCACAAATACCTATTAGGCCTTTGCCCCCCAATTGGCAAGCGCCACACGACGCCGCGGAAACGGGGTCACGCAGCCCCCGGATATGCCCGCGCGGTCGGCCCCGGCGGCCCGCCGTCGCAAGGGCGTTGCGCGACGGCTACGCGCGCGAGCCGGTTTAGCCGGCCACGACCTTTTAAAGTGACATTTTAGATATTGCTTTTGGCCGGCACCTCTCCATAATCAGCATCCGCGGCGCTGCTTACAGGACACGCCATGATGGGAAACCTGCTTCTGCGCACCTTTTTCTTTCCGGGAGAGCTGGTCTGCTTCGCCCCCGGGGTGACCGACCCGGATGGCCGGATGATGCTGCGCACTCTGGTGGACATCCTGGTCTGGAACACGGTCGTGCTCCTCGTGGCCGTTCTGGTGTTCGGCTGAGCGATGCACCTGACCACCTATACGGACTACAGCCTGCGGGTACTCATGTTCCTCGCGCTGCATCCCGGGCGGACGGCGACCGTGGCGGAAATTGCCGCTGCCTACGG
>JAJZVE010000695.1 GCA_021845835.1 Pseudomonadota bacterium
GTAGGTTCACACGATGGCTCCGGCAATGCCGAGCGCGGAGGCGAGATTGGTCACGCCGACGATGAAGGAGGCGACCAGCACCAGCATGATGATGCGGCGGACGAACTCGTTGATCTCGCCGCCGAACACCAGTGCCGCGCCGCACGCCACCATGGCGAGCAGCGAAATGGTGAAGGCCACCGGGCCGGTGATGTCGTTCCGCAGCATGGTGAGCGGTCCGTCCCAGGGCAGGGCGCCACCGCCGGCATTGGCGGCGTGGGCAACGATGGGGTGGAGCGCCACCAGCCCCACAAGGGCGACCAAAAGGACCGCGAGCCAATTGCGGCGGAGGACATTGACGTAAGGGCGCACGGGATCACTCCGCGTTAACGAACCGATAGTTGCCGTCCGCGAACCCGGTCACGGCCATCACCTCGTCGATCCGGCGCCCGGGGGCGGCATCGGTCTTGATGACGGAGACGATCAGGTTCACGGCCTCGGCGATCAGGGCGCGCATCGGCGTCTGGCTGACTTCGGCGATCAGCTGTTCCAGCCGCTGGAGGCCGGCGCGCGCATGGTTGGCGTGGACGGTGCAGACCCCGCCGGGGTGGCCGGTGTTCCAGGCCTTGAGCAGCGACAGCGCTTCGCCACCGCGGACCTCGCCGACGATGATCCGGTCCGGCCGCAGCCGCATGGTGGCTTTCAGCAGGCGCTGCATGTCCACCGTATCGGTGGCCCGCATCACCACCGCGTTCCGGGCGGAACATTGCAGCTCGCTGGTGTCCTCGATGATGACAAGACGGTGCTGCGGCGCGGCGCGCACCATGTGGTCGATGACGGCATTGGTCAGCGTCGTCTTGCCGGTGCCGGTCCCGCCCACCACCAGGATGTTCTGCCGCCCCGCGACCGCCGCCTCGATCGCAGACCGCTGCCCACGAGACATGATCCCTTGGCGTTCATACGCTTCGAGCGGGAATACCGCAGATGCTTTCCGGCGCACGGTGAACACCGGGGCCGACACGACCGGCGGGATCAGCGCTTCGAAACGCGAGCCGTCGAACGGGGACTCCGCCGGCAGTTCGCATTCGAGGATCGGGCTGTCCCGTGTCACGGCGCTGCGCAGCGTGGACGCCACTGTGCCGATGAAGGATTCCGCCGATGCTGCCGGCATGATTCCGACCGGGTTCATGCCCTGCCCGAGCCGGTCGGCCCACACCGTCCCGTCCGCGTTCAGCATCAGCTCGACCAGCCCCGGCTCCGCGAGGAGCCCGCAGAACGGGCCGAGCTGGCGCTTCATCGATTCCGCGAGCCGCCGCGCCTGCTCTTCGCGTGTCGAGGGCTTGCCTTCGTCCGCCATGACCGTCCATATGCACCCGTCAGCGTTGGCTGACTGATGCCCAATCTAGTCATTATATTGTATGGCGCGCAAGCCCCTTGTATGATCCGTCCGCGGCCTATTTCTGCTTCGTGAGGGAGGAGACGGGCTTGAGCAGGGTGCGCACGTCCTTGCCGACGGCGAGCGCCAGCGCCGTCATGGTGTCGAGCGTCAGGTTCTGCTTGCCGTTCTCGATCTGGGAGACGTAGTGCTGCTTGATCCCGGTATGGGCCTCGATGTCGCTCTGCGTCAGCCCTTCCCGCTCGCGGGCGCGACGGAAATTTTGCCCGAACGCCACTCGCAGTGCATCCGCTGCGCCATCGGAGAACTCCGCGACCGGGGCATTCTTTCGCCCTCCGCCGCGGTCAGACGGCTCCTTTGGCATGTCCCGAATCGGCCTCCCTGTAACCCGGCGGCGTAATAGCCCCCTGCACACGCTGTGACACCGCCAGATTGGGGCATTTCCCTGTTCGCGGCGTTGCGGCGTCATTGTACCTCCAAACCGTGTGCGAGGAGGCAAAAAAGAACTGCACAGCGGTCGTCTGTGATCAAGCCTCCAGCAACTCAAAGGCTGCGCGCCCGACCGCCCTGGCCAGTGCCCCGAGGGTGTCAATGTCAGGATTGCCGCAGCCGCTCTCGACCTGGACGAGGAGGGACGGCGCGACACCGGCCCGCAAGGCGAGTTCCTGCTGGCTCAGGCCCGCACCAAGGCGGGCGGCCTTGAGATTGCGCCCGAGCAAAGCTCTGACGCCGGACAAAGTGCTGTCGTGTTCCACGAAGTCTCCTGCACGAACATCGGCAAAACCAGGAGTGGGAGCAGGTTGACGCTTGCCCGCGCAATGACCTGCCTGTCCTTGCAACATCTCATTTGGCACGAGCTCCTGACCTCCGGCGCAGTCCTCGTGATCGCCTCGAATGCACCCTGGAACATGGAGGCGTCATGCAGACCGTTCATCCCAGGGTAGTAAGCTGAAGCGCGGCTTGCAGCCTACTTCCGGACGGGAATGAGCCCGATCAGAAGGGCGTTATCCGCCGCTCGGTTGAGGATGTTTTCGCAGCCCTGTGCTTTTCGTGAGGCGTCCCCGGAGGATAATTGCCAGGAAGAAATGCGATCCGCCGAACACATCGGCCCATTTTGCTTCCGGCAGATCAGCATTGATACCCCGTCCGATCAGCGTCAGGAAGAGAGCGGATCACGCCACCGCAGCAGGCGCAGCGCGTTGATCGTTACCAGCACCGTGGCGCCGGTATCGGCGAGGATCGCCATCCACAGGCCGGTGACGCCCAGCAGGGTGGTGGCCAGGAACACGAGCTTCAGTCCGACCGCGATCGCCACGTTCTGCTTCACGTTGGCCAGCGTGGCGCGCGAGAGGGCGATCAACTCGGCGACGCCGGAGACCCGGTCGCGCAGCAGCGCCGCATCCGCCGTCTCCAGCGCAACCGCCGTGCCGCCGCCCATCGCGACCCCGACCGACGCGGCGGCCAAGGCCGGCGCGTCGTTGATGCCGTCACCCACCATGATGACAGGGCCACGCGCCTTCAGCGCCTCGATCTCGCGCAGCTTCTGCTCGGGCAGCAGGTGGGCACGTACGTCCATGCCGAGACTGGAGGCGATAGCGCGGCCAGTGCGTTCGTTGTCGCCGGTCAGCATCACGCTCGACATGCCCATGCCCTTGAGCGCCGCGATCGCGGCGGCAGCGTCCTCGCGCGGTTCGTCGCGCAGCGCCAGGATGCCGAGAGGCCGATCGCCAGCCAGGACGACCACGACCGTTTTGCCGGACGCTTCCAGCGCGGCAATGTCGCCCGCGATCGCCAGGTCAATGCCCTGTTCCTCGGCATAGCGCGGGCTGCCGACGGCCACGCGTCGCCCCTCGACGATCGCGGTCGCGGCCTTGCCGGGAACCGCGCCGGCATCCGTCGCCACCGGAATCTGGATGCCGCGCGCCTCGGCCGCTTCCAGCACAGCGCGGGCGAGCGGGTGGGCCGAGCCGGCCTCCACGCCCGCGGCCGCGCGCAGCAGGGCTGCTTGATCCGTGCCTGGTAACGGGAGAATATCGGTCACGCGCGGCCGCCCTACGGTCAACGTGCCGGTCTTGTCGAAGGCAACCGTCATCGCCTTGCC
>JAJZVE010000696.1 GCA_021845835.1 Pseudomonadota bacterium
TCCGGCGCCGGAGCCGCGGCCGGGACCGACCGGGATGCCGTGCGCCTTGGTCCACTGGATGAAGTCGGCGACGATCAGGAAGTAGCCGGAGAATCCCATCCTGGCGATCACGCCAAGCTCGAAGTCAAGCCGCTCGCGATAGCGTTCGCGCGCCGCCGCGTCGGCCTGCATGGCATCGAGGCGGCGTTGCAACCCCTCCATCGCCATCGCACGCACGGTTTCCGCCTCGCTCTGGCCGGGCCGCACCTTCGGACACGCCGGCAGCAGCGGCTTGCGCGTCTCTGCCATCACCGCGCAACGCCGCGCCAGCGCCAGCGTGTTGTCGCAGGCATCAGGCAGATCGGCGAACAGCGCGCGCATCGCCGCGGCCGGCTTGAACCAGTGCTCCGGCGTCACCCGCCGCCGCCCGTCCTCGGCCAGCAACCGGCCCTCAGCGATGCACAGCAGCGCGTCGTGCGCCTCGTGCATCTCGGGGCGGCCGAAGAAGCATTCGTTGGTGGCGACCAGCGGCACGCCGCGCGCGTCGGCGAGCGCGATCAGCCCCGGCTCGATGGCGCGCTCCACCGCCACGCCGTGGCGATGCAGCTCCATCGCCACGCGATCGGGAAACGCTTCGGCGAAGGCCGCTAGCAGCTCCTCCGCCTCTGCCCGCCGTCCTTCCGCCAGCATGCGCGCGAGCGCGCCCTGTGTGCCGCCGGTCAGCAGGATCAGCCCCCCGGCCTGCGCGGCGATGCGCGCGAACGGCAGTTGCGGCTTCAATCCCGGCTCGGTGTCCAGGAAACCGGCCGAGGACAGACGCTGCAGGTTGGCGAAGCCGGTCGCGTCCTGCGCCAGCAGCACCAGCGGCTCGGGCGGCAGTTTCGGGTTATCGGCGCGGGTCAGGCCGATCTGGCAGCCGATGATCGGCTGCACGCCTTTGGCGACGCAGGCCTGGCTGAATTCCAGCGCGCCGAACAGGTTGGCGGTGTCGGCGATGGCGACGGCGGGCATCGCCGCCTCGCGCGCGAGCGCTGCGATCTTGTCCGCCTTGATCGCGCCCTCGCTCAGCGAATAGCTGGAATGGACGCGCAGATGCACGAAGTCGGCGTGCGCGGTCACAGCGCCACCACCTTGCCCTCGCGCAGCGTCACCCTGCGGTCCATGCGCGCCGCCAGATCGGGGTTGTGCGTCGCGATCAGCGCCGCGACGCCCTGGTTGCGCACATTGCCCAGCAGCTCCTCGAACACGATCGCCGCCGTGCCGACATCAAGATTGCCGGTCGGTTCGTCGGCCAGCAGTACGCGTGGCGCATTGGCCAGCGCGCGCGCGATCGCCACGCGCTGCTGCTCGCCGCCGGACAGCCGACCCGGCAGATGCCGCGCACGCGGCCCCAGGCCGAACGCCTCCAGCAGCGCCATCGCGCGCCGTTCCGCGTCGCGGCGCGGCTTGCCGGCAATCATCTGCGGCAGCACGACATTCTCCAGCGCGGTGAACTCGCCCAGCAGATGGTGGAACTGATACACGAAGCCGATCGAGTCGCGCCGCACCGCGGTGCGTTCGGCGTCCGACAGCGACCCGGCATCGCGCCCCTGCACGAACACCTGCCCGCCATCGGGCTTCTCCAGCAGCCCCGCCAGATGCAGCAGCGTCGATTTGCCGGTGCCGGATGGCGCCACCAGCGCCACGATCTCGCCCGCCTGCAGCGTGAGGTCCGCGCCGCGCAGCACCGGCAGCTTGCCGTCGCCGGAGCGGTAGGTGCGCACCACGCCGCGCAGCTCCAGCGGCTCATTCATGCCGCAGCGCCTCCACCGGGTCGGTACGCGCCGCACGCCAGCTCGGGTAGAGGGTCGCGAGCAGGGACAGCACCAGCGCCATGCCGATCACCTGCGCGACCTCCCGCCAGTCCAGCACCGCGGGTAGCTGTGACAGGAAATACACTTCCGGGTTGAACAGGCTGGTGCCGGTCAGGCCCTCCAGCCAGTGCTGGATCACGTCGATGTAATGGCAGAACACGATGCCGATCAGGGCGCCGACCAGCGTGCCGGCGATGCCGACGGAGGCGCCGCACATCAGGAAGATGCGCAGGATCGCGCCCGATCCCGCGCCCATCGTGCGCAGCACGGCGATGTCGCGCGTCTTGTCCTTCACCATCATGATCAGGCTGGAGATCACGTTGAACGCCGCCACCAGGATGATGAGCGTGAGGATCAGGAACATCACGTTCCGCTCCACCTCGACCGCGGCGAACAGGCTGTTGTTGCTCTGCGTCCAGTCGATCACGCGCGCCGGCAGCCCGGCCAGCGCGGCGCGGATCTCGCGGTTAACGGTGCCGACCGCGTCCGGGTCCTTCACCATCACCTCGATCTGGGTGGCCGCATTGCGCACCTGGAAGAACACCTGCGCGGCCTGCAGCGGCAGATAGACGAAGCTGGTGTCGGCCTCGTTGAAGCCGACCTGGAAGATCGCGACGACGGTATAGGCGCGGATGCGCGGCACGGTGCCGAAGGCGGTCGCCGAGCCTTGCGGCGAGATCAGCGTGATCTGCCCGCCGATGCCGAGGTTGAGCCGTTGCGCGAGACCAATGCCGATCGCGGCGGCATCGTCGCCCTCGAACCTGTCCAGGCTGCCGGCGACGATGTGGTCGCTGCAGACGTGCAGCCCGCGCAGATCGTCCCGCCGCATGCCGCGCACGATGCCGCCATAGGCGCCGCCGCGATCCGTGGTCAGCAGCGCCTGCCCCTCCACCATCGGCATCGCCGCCACCACGCCGGGCAGGCCGCGCACCCGCCCGGCGATGGCATCGTAATCGTGCAGCGCCTCGCCGGCGGCGTAGATGCCGAGATGGCCGTTGAGGCCGAGGATGCGCGCGAGCAGTTCCTGGCGGAACCCGCCCATGACGCTCATCACGATGATCAGCGTGGCGACGCCGAGCGCGATGCCGACCAGCGAGAACCCGGCGATGACGGAGACGAACCGCTCGCCCCGGCGTGCGCGCAGGTAACGGGCGGCGACCGCCCGCTCGAACGGGCCGAACATTCAGCCGATCAGCGCCAGCGCCGCATCGATGCCGAGTTCCTGCCGCTCGCCGGTGGCGCGGCGCTTCAGCTCCACCCGGCCGGCGGCGGCGCCGCGCGGGCCGACCACGATCTGCCAGGGATGGCCCATCAGGTCGGCATCGGCGAACTTTACGCCCGCCCGCTCCTCGCGGTCGTCATAGAGCGCGTTGCCGCGCAGCCTGGCGTAGACGTCCTCGCAGATGCGGTCGCAGGCGGCGTCGCCCGTCTTCAGGTTCAGGATGGCGGCGCGGAACGGCGCCACCGAATCCGGCCATTTGATGCCGGCCTCGTCGTGATGTGCCTCGATCAGCGCGCCGACCAGCCGCGATACGCCGACGCCGTAGCTGCCCATGTGCGGATTGACCGCGGCGCCGTCACGCCCGGCGACGGTCAGGCCGAGCGGCGCGCTGTATTTGGTGCCGAAATAGAAGATGTGGC
>JAJZVE010000697.1 GCA_021845835.1 Pseudomonadota bacterium
GACGAGCGCGAGCGTGGACAGCACCACCTGCTTGCCGGCCGCCTGCAGCCGCCCGGCGATTTCCGGGATGTCGGGGGCGGCGAACGGCTCGCGCTTGGAGCACACCACCTCGCCCAGATGCACGCAATCGACCGGCGCCTCGTCGGCGATGCGGAAATAGAAGTCGCGCCGCCTGGCGCGCGGCCAGTGGAACAGCAGCGGCCCCAGCGTCAGCCCGATCATCGCCAGCCCTTTCGATAGGCGCCGAGCGTTTCCTTGTGCCCTTCCACGAGGCCGCTGAGATCGACGCGCGGCATCGGCTGGCCGGCGCCGAGCGCATCCAGCGCCTGGCGGAAGGTGCGGATCACCTGCACCACATAGGCACGGCTGCGCTGCCGGCCTTCGATCTTCAGCGCGGTGACGCCGGCCGCCTTCAGTTGCGGCAGGATGTCGAGGACGTTGAGCCCCACCGGCTCGTCGAAGATGTAGGACGCGGTGCCGCGCGTCACCAGCCGCGCCTTGCACGGCGTGGGATAGGATGCCGGCTCGCCGCGGCCGAAGCAGTTCATGGTGACGCCGCCGAGGCGGATCGACATGCGGCCGTCCGTTTCCTCATAGGACACGTGCTCCGCCGGCGCGCACACGCCGTCGCTGGTGGGCGACTTGCCGGTGAGGTAGGAGGACAGGACGCAGCGTCCCTCGGCCATCGTGCCGAGGCTGCCGAATGCGAACACCTCCGCTTCCATCTGCATCCGTGCCACCAGCGCCGCGATCTCCCGCACCTCCAGCACGCGCGGCAGCACGGCGCGCTGCACGCCGAAATTCTCGCGGTAGAAATCGAGCGACAGCGGATTGGACGCGCCCGCCTGCACCGACAGATGCAGCCGCAGCCCGGGATGGCGGCGGCTGGCGTAGTCCAGCATGCCGATATCGGCCAGGATCACCGCATCGGCGCCGAACGAGGCCGCGTCATCGACCGCCTGCCGCCAGATGCCGACATCGCCGGGACGCGGAAAGGTGTTGATGGCAACGAGGACCTTGCGGCCGCGCGCATGTGCGTGGGCGATCCCTTCGGCCATCTCGTCGCGGTCGAAATTGAGGCCGGGATAGTTGCGCGCGTTCGTCGCGTCGCGGAAGCCGCAATACACCGTGTCGGCGCCGGCGTCGATGGCCGCGCGCATGGCCGCCGGCGTGCCGGCCGGGCACACCAGCTCCAGGTAGGATGCGCTCACGCCGCCTTCTCCCCGACGCGCCGGTTGCGGACTTCGAGCCTGGCGACGCGGGCGCGCAGCTCGGCGAGCTCGGCGGCCAGCGCCTGCATCGCCTCCTCGGTGTCGTGGCCGCGATGCGCGTCGCGGTGCATCGCGTCGCGCCAGCGCGCGAAACCGGCGCCGGCGCGCTGCACCTCGCGGTCGATGCGCAGCACGAGCCGCCGCGCCGGCGCCTGCAACGGCCCTGCCGCGGCCAGCGCGTCGCCCACCAGGCTGATCGCTTCGCCGTCCAGCGTGTTGCGGAACGCCACCGCCGCCGCGGTGTCGCCGCTGATCGACACATCGCGCGTGAAGAACAGCGTGTCGGAATCGACGCGCCCTTCCAGCAGGCTGAGCAGCATCGCGAGCCGCCCGCGGATATGCACCGCCGCCGCCGCGTCGCCGCGCACGACGTTCAGCCGCAGGTCGTCCGGCACGATGGTGAGCAGGAAGCGGTGCGGCGTGTCGTCCGGCTCGAACAGGATGGTGGACGGCGCCAGACGGCACAGCCGCCTGAACAGCGCCGGATGCGCGTGGCGCAGCTGGCGCACCAGCCAGCGCAGTCCCGGTTGCAGCAGTGGCGGCGGCAGCAGATGCAGCGCGCCCTTCATCACGGTTGCCGGCATCGGCAGTTCGTCGCTCATCGCATCCTTCCCGCGGACAGCAGCGGCGCCGGGGCAAGCGGATTGCGGGCGCGCGGAGCATCGACACCGTCGCGCGCGCGCCCGACATTGATCTGTATCAACCGGCGCCGCTTCCCGCGGTGGGCGCGCACACCGATACCATGCTGGCCGAATGTGGCCTTGACGAACCGGCGGCGGCGTGCCTGCCGCGCGCTACGGACCCGAGATCGACATCCGCATGGCCGAAGAACTGCTGACCAGCTCGCCCCCGGACAGCATGGGCGCGGCCAATGCCGTCGGGGCGGCGGTGGCGACCGTCGCGGCATTGGCGGGGCCGGCGACGAACAGGGTCACCGGGAACCCAAGCGCCGACAGCAGCCCGATTACCTGCGCCGACAGCGACAGGGCGCCCGCCGTGATCCGGTCGAGCTGAGCATCCGCCAGCGTCACCGGCGCCGCGGCCCGCGCGGTCCCCGCCAGACCGGGCACCGCCGACAGCGCGACGGCCAGGCAGAGCATTTTCCGAGACATTTCCCATACCTCCATTGTTACGCTTGTCTGAAGGGGCTGGCCCGGCGCAATCATTGACGCTGAAAATCAGAGATCGCATATGTCATGGCACTATAAACGATTCCGTCCGCACCAGAAATCTTGCCGGACCACAAATGTTTCTGCCGCTTCGCGAAAATAGGAACGCCAATGACTTGAAGGCAATGAGACGGTATGGTGGCCTGCATTGCAAGTTGGAAGATAACGGTATCCCGTTATTCGCGCGGTGCGCGAACGCTGCACGCTGGTCGGCCGGCGAGTCGGGCAACCTGACGTCGCGAATCTGCGCCCTGCGGTGCAACGCCGGGGGCGGAGTTCGATCGCGCGGCAGCGTACGCTCACGCAGATGGGATCGCCCGTGCGCGTATCCCCGCCGACGCCAGCGCGGTGAGGCAGGAACCTTGCTAGAGCAGCGACTGCGCGTGCTGCAGCACCAGGTCGCAGACCTTCTGCTTCAGGTCCGCCATCAGCCCGCCGCCGCCCAGATTGAAGTTCTGGCCCTGCCCGGTCTGCAGCAGGCCGCTGGCGCCGGCGCTGTACTGGCTGTCCGTCGTGGCCCCGCCCGATCCCGTCACCTTGCTGAGCAGGGAATTCCTGACCGAGGCAGCCGAGCCGCCGCTCAGCAGACTGTTCTCGACGCAGTATTGCAGCACGCCGGCAAGGTTGAGCGGGCTTGCCTGGTCCACCGACGGCAAGCCCCCGCCCAGGCCGCCGAGCGCGCCGGCAACGCCCTGTCCCGAGCCGAGGGAGTTCTCCAACTGGTTGAACAACTGCGCCCGCGCCGGCGCGCCTGCGAGCAGCAGCGACGCGGCGAAGCCGACGGTGGCGAAGCCGACACCGATCCGTCTTGCTGGGGCAAAAATCCGGCCGTGTTGGCGCATGGGCATGTCTGCGTTCCCTTCGCGAAGGCTTCCAGGCAGAAGATGGGCAAACCTGCCGGGTTTCCCAGGTCTGCGCTCGCGCCGGGCGAAACGGGCATAGGTCCGGACGAGGGGATCGAACCCCCGACGTTCGGTTGACAAAACCGCTGCGCTAGCCCGGCGCGGCGCCGCCGGATGGAGCGTGCGG
>JAJZVE010000698.1 GCA_021845835.1 Pseudomonadota bacterium
CTGCGCTCCGCCGGGCTGAAATTCGGCCGCTGGCTGGACGTGGTCTACATGCAGCGCGCGCTCGGCAAGGGGGACCGGGACATGCCGGCGCCATCGACATAAAGCCCGCTTTATGCGATGGGGCGCGACATGGAGGAGTTGCTGGCCGCGCTGCGCGCCGTTGCCGAGCCGACCCGGCTGCGCATCCTGGCGCTGGCCGCGCGCGGACCGTTCTGCGTGAGCGAGTTCACCGAGATCCTGGGACAGTCGCAGCCGCGGCTGTCCCGGCATCTGCGCCTGCTGCACGAGGCGGGGCTGCTGGAGCGGCTGCGCGAGGGGGCGAACGCCTGGTACGGCATGGCCCCGGAGGGCAGCGCGGGCGCGGCGCTGGCGCGCGCCGTGCTGGGCCGCCTGCCCGCCGACGATCCGGGACTGGCGGGCGATGCGCGGCAGGCGGCACGGGTGCTGGCCGAGCGGGCGCGCGTCGCGACCGAGAGCTTCCGCCGCGCCGGCGCGGAATGGGACGAGATGCGCGCGCTCGGCCTCGCCGCCGAGGCGGTGGAGACGGCACTGCTCGACCTGCTGCCGCGCGCCGGGCTGGGGCGGCTGCTCGATATCGGCACCGGCACCGGGCGGCTTCTGGAACTGCTGGCGCCGCGCATCGCCTCCGGCCTCGGCGTCGATGCCAGCCGGGCGATGCTGGCGCTGGCGCGCGCGCGGCTGGCGCGGGCGGGGCTCGGGCATTGCGCGGTCAGGCTCGCCGACATGTACCGGCTGCCGCTGCCGGATGCCTCCTTCGACGTGGTGGTGCTGCAGATGGTGCTGCACCACGCCGAAACCCCGGCCGAGGCATTGGCGGAGGCGGCGCGCGTGCTGCGGCCGGGCGGGCGGCTGCTGGCGATCGACCTCGCGCCGCACCGGAACGCCGACTGCCTGCAGCGCTTCGCGCATCGCTGGCCGGGATTTTCCGATGCCGAGATGCGGCGCCTGCTGGCCGAAGCCGGGCTGGCGCCGGGCGAGGCGGTGCCGGTCGCCGGGCCGCTGGAGGTGCGCATCTGGCAGGCGGAACGGCTGCCGGCGGCGGCGGCGCTGGAGCCGGTGGCCCCGTAGCGGTGCCGGGCCGGGTCTGGTAAGCGGGCGCCGGCGGGGCGGCAGGGATTTTCGCAGGTTTGACACAGGCACAACGCATCGCCGCGGGCAGCATCGGCATCGGGCTGGTGGTGCTGGGGCTGAAGACGGCCGCCTGGTACGTCACCGGCAGCGCCGCGCTGTTCTCGGACGCCGCCGAGTCGGTGGTGAACGTGGTGGCGGCGGCGATCGCGCTGGCCGCGCTGCGCTTCGCCGCCCGGCCGGCGGACTCCAACCATCCCTATGGCCACGACAAGGCGGAGTTCTTCGCCGCCGTGATCGAGGGCGCGCTGATCGTGCTCGCCGCCGCCGTGATCCTCGATCACGCCTGGAGCGTCTGGCGCGCGCCGCCGCCGCTGCAGGCGCCGCTGCCGGGCCTCGCGATGAACGCCGCCTCGACGGCGCTGAACATGGCCTGGGCGCTGCTGCTGCTGCGCCGCGGGCGGACGCTGCGCTCGGCGGCGCTGCGGGCCGACGGGCAGCACCTGCTGACCGACGTTGTCACCTCGGCCGGCGTGCTGGTCGGCGTGGCGCTGGTCTATGCCACCGGGCGGCGGCTGCTCGACCCGGCGCTGGCGGCGCTGACGGCGGTCTATGTGCTGGTCGCCGGCATCCGCGTGATCGCGCATTCCGTCGGCGGGCTGATGGATGCCGCGCCGGCGCCCGACGTGGTGGCGCGCATCCGCCGGCTGGTCGCGGAAACGGCGGAAGGCGCGATCGAGGCGCACGACCTGCGCACGCGCAACGCCGGGCGGCTGACCTTCCTGGAATTCCATCTCGTCGTGCCGGGCAGCATGAGCGTTGCCAGCGCGCACGACATCTGCGACCGGATCGAACATGCGCTGAAGCGGGAGATGGCGGACCTCGTCATCACCATCCATGTCGAGCCGGAGGGCAAGGCGAAGCACCAGGGCGTGCTGGTGCTGTAGGAGGAAGCTGCGATGGTGCGGATCGACCGGGTGGTGACGCGGGGCGGCGACAAGGGCGAAACCTCGCTCGGCGACGGCACACGGGTGCCGAAATGCGCGCCGCGCGTGGAGGCGTTCGGCGCCGTGGACGAAGCCAACGCCGCGATCGGCGTGCTGCGCGTGCTGGTGCGCGGCGACGCCGAGGCGGACGCGATGCTCGCCCGCATCCAGAACGACCTGTTCGATGTCGGCGCCGATCTCTGCGTGCCGGGCGAGGCCGGCGCGCGGCTGCGGCTGAACGACGCGCCGGCGCTGCGTCTGGAACAGGAAATCGCGGCGATGAACGACCGGCTCACGCCGCTGACCAGCTTCATCCTGCCGGGCGGCACGCCGGCGGCGGCGCAGGCGCATGTGGCGCGCACGCTGGTGCGTCGCACCGAACGCTTCGTGGTGGCGCTGGCGCAGGCGGAGGAGGTGAACCCCGCCCTGATCCGCTTCCTCAACCGCCTGTCGGACCACCTGTTCGTGCTCGGCCGCCGGCTGAACGACAACGGCGCCGCCGACGTGCTGTGGGTGCCGGGGGCGAACCGCTGAGGCGGGTCAGCCCAGCGCCTTCGCCAGCAGATAGCCCGACCCGCCGCCCAGGCCGGGGCCGGGATGGGTGGAGGCGCCGATGTGATACAGGCCCGGCACCGGCGTCGCGTGGTTGACCGAGGATTTCAGCGGGCGCCAGAGGAAGAACTGATCCAGGCCGCATGACCCGCCATACGGGTCGCCGCCGACGAGGTTGATGTTCATCGCCTCCAGGTCGGCCGGCGAATACGCCACGCGCTGCAGCACCGTCCCGGCGAACCCCTCGATGTGCTGCGCCAGGATCGCCTGCACGCGGTCGGCGTAGCGGTCGCGCAGGTCGGGCGTCCAGGCGCCGTCCGCCGGCGTGTCCAGTTCCCCGGCGGCGTCGCCCTTGATGCGGCGCGGCGCCTCCGGCAGTTGCAGCCACAGGATCGCCCGCCCGTCCGGCGCGCGGCTGGCGTCGAGCGCGGTCGGCTGGCCGACGCAGATCGTCGGCACCGCCGGCAGCATGCCGCGCTCCGCCTCGTTGGCGGCGCGGGAGACGCCATCCAGGCCGGGCGTGAGATGCAGCAGCGCGACCGATTCAAGGCCCGGCGTGCGCCAGCGCGGCGGCGCCGACAGGGCATAGTGGATCTGCATGTTGCCCTTGCCGTAGCGATAGCGCCGCACGCCTTCCGTCACTTTCCCGGGCAGCGCGACGCCCTCCAGCAGGCGGCCATAGAGTTGCGTCGGCGTCACCGAGCAGATCACGTTGCGCCGCGCCATGATCCGCTCGCCGCCGGCAAGCTGCACGCCAGAGGCCGATCCGTTCACCTCATGGCGCAGGATGCGCGCCACGTCGGCGCCGGTGCGGATGTCGCCCCCCTGGTCGCGGATCA
>JAJZVE010000699.1 GCA_021845835.1 Pseudomonadota bacterium
CGGCCCAGGCGCTGCTGCGTCTGCGCCCGGGCCTGCTGCCCGCCCTGCCTGCGGCCCCGTCCGGGTGGACCCGCATGCTGGCCAGTGCCGCGCGGCGCGTGCCGGGTGGCCTGCCGCTCGGGCTGCTGCTGGGGCTGCTGCCCTGCGGTCTGCTCTATGCCGCGCTGGCCGCCGCGGCCGCGTCGGGCGATGCGGCGCACGGCGCCCTGGCCATGCTTGCCTTCGGTCTTGGTACGGTACCGAGCCTTCTGGCCGTCGGCTTCGCCGGGCATCTGGCGGGCCGCCGCTGGCGACAGGCGGGTCCGCGGCTTGCGCCCGCCGTTCTTCTGGCCAATGCGCTGTTGCTTTTCTTGATCGCTTTGCAACGAATCCTGGTCGTTATTTAGCCCATTGCGGAATGATGACCGGTTGTCGCGGCCATGCACTGGCGCAAGCCGCGCCGCCGCTTTACGGTCAGCGGAAGTGATTCCGCGACTCTAGGCCGTGCTGCCGTCACGGCACCATTCCCATCTGCCGGCTGCCTGAAGCCCCCCGGCCGACTGGGGTGCCGACCCGGCGCCATGACGAAAGGACTTGAATATGGATCAGATGTCGTCCCCGGATCTCGCAGTGAACATGCTGCGGGAGGTGATCGTATCCCTTGTGCGGCGCGACGGTCCGGCCCTGTCGGCGCATCAGTTGGCTGTTTATCTGACATGTTATTTAACGGATGGTCACCATACTGTCCGTGGGCTTGCCGCCGAACTGAACGTGTCGAAATCCGTGATCACCCGCTCGCTCGACAAGCTTGGGGAAATGGAGCTGGCCCGCCGCATTCCCGACCCCGCCGACCGGCGCAGCGTGCTGGTGGAGCGCACGTCGCCAGGGTGGAAGCTGCTCGATGAACTGCGCGCGATCGTGGTGGCCGTTGCCAAGGCGGCGCGGGAGGCGCAGGCCACCGGGTAATCCGCCCTGGGGCGGATTGATTTTCCCGGCAACCGGGATCATACGCCGGATTTGCCAGGGAGCGGCGGTCCGACCGCTCCGGCCGGTCCGTCTCAGGGAGAGAACGCCATGAAGAAATTGCTGCTGGCCAGCGTGATAGCCGCCGTTGCCTCCGTCGGCCTCAGCCCCGCCCCGCGGGCGGCGGAGCCGACCATCCCGATCATCGTCAAGGACACCACGTCCTTCTACTGGCAGATCGTGCTGGCTGGGGCGCGCAAGGCAGGCAAGGACCTGCACGTGAAGGTGCCCGAGCTCGGCGCGCAGTCGGAAAGTGACATCAACGGCCAGATCAGCATCCTGGAGAATGCCGTGGCGGAGCATCCGGCCGCGGTGGTGATCGCGCCCACGCAGTACCAGGCGCTCGGTGCGCCGATCACGGAAGCCGCCAAGAAGGTCAAGATCATCGGCATCGATTCGGCGGCCGACTCGAAGTCCTTCACCTCGTTCCTGACCACCGACAACGTCAAGGGCGGCCGCGAGGCGGCGGATGCCCTCGCCGCCGGCATCAAGGCCGCCTATGGCAAGGCCGAGGGTCAGGTGGCGCTGATCACCTCGCTGCCCGGCGTCGGCTCGCTCGACCAGCGCGCCAAGGGCTTCAAGGAAGAACTCAAGGCGAAATATCCTGGGCTCAAGCTGGTCGCCGACAAGGTGGCGGACGGCCAGGCGACCACCGGCCTCAACATCATGACCGACCTGATCACCGCCAACCCGAAGCTGCGCGGCGTGTTCGCGAGCAACCTGATCATGGGCCAGGGCGCCGGTCAGGCGATCGCCGAGAACAAGGTGCAGGACAAGGTCAAGCTGGTCGCCTTCGACAATGACGACAAGCTGGTCAAGTTCCTTCGGGACGGCGTGATCTACGCGCTGGTGGTGCAGGACCCGTACCGCATGGGCTATGACGGCATCAAGACCGCCCTGGCCGCCTCCGAAGGCAAGTCGGTGCCGAAGAACGTCGATACCGGCGTGACCGTGATCACCAAGGCGACCATGGACACCAAGCGGGCGCAGGAACTTCTGAACCCGAAGGTCAAGTAAGCCGCTTCGTGACCTCGTCGGACCTCAAGGACCGCCCTGCCCCGCAGGGCGGTCCCGCCGCGTCAGGGCCGGTCCTGGAACTGCGCGGCCTGGACAAGCGGTTCACCGGCACGCACGCGCTGAAATCGGTCACCCTCGCGTTCGAGCGTGGCGAGATCCACGCCATCGTGGGCGAGAACGGCGCCGGCAAGTCGACGCTGATCAAGCTGCTGACCGGCGTGCATCTGAAAAGTGCCGGCGAAATCCTCTGGGAAGGCCGGCATGTCGAGATGGGCGGGCCGCAGGATGCGCTCGCGCTCGGCATCAATGCCGTCCATCAGGAAGTGGTGCTCTGCCCGCACCTGACCGTCGCCGCCAATCTGTTCCTCGGCGACGAGCGGGTGCGATTTGGCCTGCTGCAGGGCCGGCGGATGCTGCGCGAGGCGCGGGCGGCTCTGGCCAGCCTCGGCTTCTCGGTTCCGGCGGAGGTTGTGCTCTCGTCGCTCACCATCGGCCAGCAGCAACTTGTCGCTACGGCGCGGGCGGCGCTGCGCGGCACGCGGTTCCTGATCTTCGACGAGCCGACCGCCTATCTGACGCGCCAGGAGGCGGCGCAGCTGTTCGCGCTGATCCGGCGGCTGAAGGCCGACGGCGTGACCATCGTCTATATCAGCCACCGGCTGGAGGAAGTGTTCGAACTGGCCGACCGCGTCTCAATCCTGCGCGACGGCCAACTGATCTCCACGCACCGGATCGGCGAGATCGACGAACAGGGCCTGATCCGCGGCATGAGCAACCGATCGATCGAGCAGATCTATCACAAGGAGGTGGTGCCGTTCGGCCCGGTGCTGATCGAGACGCGCGGCCTGTCCGGCAAGGGCTTTGCCGACGTTTCGCTCAGCGTCCGCCGTGGCGAGATCGTCGGCCTTTACGGGCTGATCGGTGCCGGGCGCAGCGAGTTCGTGCAGAGCGTGTTTGGCCGTCACCGTGCGACCGCAGGCGAAATCCTGTGGGAGGGGCGCAAGGTCGCCATCCGCCACGAGAAACAGGCGATCGAACGCGGCATCGCGCTGGTGCCGGAAAGCCGGCGCGACCAGGGATTATGCCTCAATCTCGGCGTCGGGCTGAATCTCAACCTGACCGTCTATGACCGGCTCACGCGGGCGTTCACCATCAACCGCGGCGCGGAGGCGGCGCAGGCGGATGAGCAGATCCGCAACCTGCGCATCGTGACGCCCTCGCGCGGCACCCTCGCCTCCTCGCTCTCCGGCGGCAACCAGCAGAAGATCGTCGTCGGCAAGTGGCTGAACCACGGGGCGCAGTTGTTCATCTTCGATGAACCGACGGTCGGCGTGGATGTCGGCACCAAGCTGGAAATCTACCGGCTGTTCGGGCGACTGCTGCAGGACGGCGCCGGCATCATCCTGATTTCGTCCTACCTGCCGGAAGTCTACGAACTCGCCGATA
>JAJZVE010000014.1 GCA_021845835.1 Pseudomonadota bacterium
CCCGGCCAGATGACGGAGACGCTGCTGCGCGACTACGAGCAGATCGTACGCACCGCGCCGGCGGAGGTGGAGCGGCTGGCGCCGATCTGACGGGGGAGCGTCGCCGTCTCAATTACCTTTCGCGCCAGCGGCGCGGCAGGTGAGCATGCGGACGGCAGCGGGATGCGAGGGCAGTTCGCTGAATGCGGTGCCTTGTCGCGTGAGGGGGCGTTACCCGAATGGGCGGAGACGGCTTCGGCTCCGCGCGCGCATAGCGCCCGACGCTGCGCCGCGTCTTCGCGGGACAGCGACACGCCCGGAGCCCTTCCGATTTTTGCGGCAACCAGAGTGGCACATCGCTCCCGTCCCGCGATGCTTCATCCACCCGCGCGGAAGCCGCTCTCTGCTCAAGCGCGAATGCCTGTTCCGATTTCATTCGTATTCTTCGCGGCCATGAAAACGATTACCGCCAGCGGAATCGGGTGAAGATTCCTACTGTGCGATGAGGCTGGCAAGGAATGCGTCGTCCCATCCGGCGGTTTTGCGCTTGAGGCGCAAGGATGCCTTTCCTGGTGCCTGTCGGATCAGATTTCGGGCCATGTGTTTGATGGTGCAGAAGTTGGCCGGCGCGTGATCGGTTCGCAGGCGGCACTCGTCATCGCGAAAGATCAGGTCCATGACCCAGTGCAGGCTGTTCTCGATGGCCCGGTGGCTGCGCACGATGGGTCCCAGCAGGGTCGCGGCGAGCCGTAGGGACGAGATGTAGAAGCGTGTCTCCTGCTCGACCTTGCCGCCGCTTTCGCGCGTGCTCTCGACCACGACCACGGCTTTCAGGCCGGGCCAGTCATGGCGTTCCTGCAGCCAGGCGCTGGCGCGCCGCGAAGGCGGACACCATGTGGATCGGCACCTGGCTGCCTGTCTTGCGGCCGGACCGCCGCACGGTTTTGCCATCGATGGCGATCCCCCCTCCGCCGCCCCGGTCAGCGCGGCGACCCAGGCCACGAAGCAGCGCTGGAACGGCTCAGGGCCGGACGGCCAGGATGTCACCGAGGTGATCGTGCGCCGGCGTGCCGTTCCGGAACGGGCGGAAACGGCGCAGGAGGTCACGCTTCTTGCCGCCGAACAGGGCGATATCGACCACGGTCTCCGCCCCGGCCAGCACCGCGAGCAGGCAGAGAAGCAGCATCTCCTCCAGCGGGTAGTCCACCTTCCCCTGCCGGCGAAAGTCTTTCAGATCCCTGAAATAACTTAGAAAAACAACGGCCTGCGTCAAACGCAGCGCACTCCGCCGTCCTCTCTGCCAGGGCTGTTCCCCGCGTGCGAATCGCGAGCGCCCATCGATTCAGCACTCTGGCAGTTTGTCACGTACTCCTTCACCCGATTGCCCTGGCATGGCGTGACCGCGGGGTAGCCGCCGGCTCGTTGCCGCGCTAAGAGGCACGTTCGCCTGGAGGTCCGCCGTGCCCATGCCCCTCGCCAACAGTCTGCGTACCGGCCCGGACGCACGTGGCCGTTTCGGCCGCTTCGGCGGACGTTTCGTCGCCGAGACGCTGATGCCGCTCGTGCTCGACGTGGAGCGCGCGTACAACGCGGCGCGCGCCGATCCCGCCTTCCAGCCCGAACTGGACCGCTACCTGCGCGACTATGTGGGCCGTCCGAGTCCGCTCTGGTTCGCCGAGCGGCTGACGAAAGTCCTCGGCGGCGCGAAAGTGTATTTCAAGCGCGACGAGTTGAACCACACCGGCGCGCACAAGATCAACAACTGCATGGGGCAGATCCTGCTTGCCCGCCGCATGGGCAAGACGCGCATCATCGCCGAAACCGGCGCCGGCCAGCACGGCGTCGCGACCGCGACCGTGTGCGCGCTGTTCGGCCTGCCCTGCGTGATCTACATGGGCGCGGTCGATGTCGAGCGGCAGAAGCCCAACGTGTTCCGCATGAAGCTGCTGGGCGCGGAAGTGCGGCCCGTCACCGCCGGCGCGGCGACGCTGAAGGACGCGATGAACGAGGCGCTGCGCGACTGGGTCGCCAATGTCTCCGACACGTATTACCTGATCGGCACCGTCGCCGGGCCGCATCCCTATCCCGCGATGGTGCGCGACTTCCAGAGCGTGATCGGCGAGGAAGCCAAGGCGCAGCTGCAGGCGGCGGAAGGCCGGCTGCCCGACGTCGCCGTCGCCGCGGTGGGCGGCGGGTCGAACGCGATGGGGCTGTTCTTCCCGTTCCTCGACGACACGTCGGTTCGTCTGATCGGTGTCGAAGCCGCCGGGCGCGGCCTGGACACGCACGAACACGCCGCCAGCATCTCGCGCGGGCGGCCTGGCGTGCTGCACGGCAACCTGACCTACCTGCTGCAGAACGACGACGGACAGATCGAGGAGGCGCATTCCATCTCGGCCGGCCTCGACTATCCCGGCATCGGCCCGGAGCATTCCTGGCTGCACGAGATCGGCCGCGTCGAATACGCCGCCATCACCGACGACGAGGCGCTGGAGGCGTTCCAGCTCTGCACGCGCACCGAGGGCATCATCCCGGCGCTGGAGCCGGCGCATGCGCTGGCGCAGGTGCAGAAGCTGGCGCCGACGCTGCCGCCCGATCAGATCATCCTGATGAATCTCTGCGGTCGCGGCGACAAGGACATCTTCACCGTCGCCGAGCATCTCGGAGTGAAGCTGTGAGCCGCATCGCCGCCCGTTTCGCCGCCTTGCGCGCCGAGGGGCGCGGCGCGCTGATCCCGTTCCTCGAAGCCTGGGACCCGGATGCGGCGACCAGCATGGCGCTGCTGCGCGGCATGCCGGCCGCCGGCGCCGACCTGATCGAGATCGGCTGCCCATTCACCGACCCGATGGCAGACGGCCCGACCATCCAGGCCGCCGGCAGGCGCGCGCTGAAGGCCGGTGCAACGCTCGCCCGCGCGCTCGCGATGGTGCGGGAATTCCGCCGCGACGACGACGAAACGCCGGTCGTGCTCATGGGCTATTTCAACCCGATCCTGTCCTACGAGCCGGAGCGGTTCTGTTCCGATGCCGCTGCGGCCGGTGTGGACGGGCTGATCGTGGTCGATCTGCCGGCCGAGGAAGCGGACATGCTGGTGCCGCAGGCGACGGCGCACGGCCTCGATGTGATCCGCCTTGTCGCGCCCACGACCGACGACGCGCGGCTGCCGAAAGTGCTCGGCGGCAGCTCCGGGTTTGTCTATTACGTCAGCATCACCGGGATCACCGGCACGCGCAGCGCCGCGTATCACGACCTCGCCACCGCCATTCCGCGCGTGCGTCGCGTGACCGATCTGCCGGTCGCCATCGGCTTCGGCGTGCGCAGCCCGGCGCAGGCGGCGGAAGCAGTGCGCGTCGCTGATGCGGCGGTGGTGGCGTCGGCATTGATCGACACGCTCGCCGCCAGCCTCGACGTTGACGGCCGTGCCGCGCCCGATACTGTCAAGCGCGTGCTCGACGAAGTGCGCGCGCTCGCCCACGGCGTGCGCGGCGCGCGCGTGGCGGCGTGAGGGCAGGGCGGGAAAGCAGGAAATGAGCTGGCTGACCGAATACGTTCGCCCGAAAATTCGCACCCTGCTCGGCCGGCGCGAGGTGCCGGAAAATCTGTGGGTGCAGTGCCCGTCCTGCCAGCAGATGATGTTCCACACCGAGCTGGAGAAGAACCAGAAGGTCTGCGCGCATTGCGGCCACCACATGCGGGCGACCGCGGAGGAACGGCTGCGCTGGACATTCGATGCCGACAGTTTCACCCGCATCGAACTGCCGAAGGTGCCGCTCGACCCGTTGCGCTTTCGTGACAGCCAGCGCTACACCGACCGGCTGCGCGCGGCACGCGAGGCGGCGCATCGGGATGACGCGCTCGCGGTCGCGCATGGCAGCATCGGCGGCGCGCGCGCCGTGGTCGCAGTGATGGACTTCGCCTTCCTCGCCGGCTCGATGGGGGCGGCGGTGGGCGAGGGGCTGCTGGCGGCGGCGAAGCTTGCGGTGCTGCAGCAGGCGCCGCTGATCGTGTTCACCGCGTCGGGTGGGGCACGCATGCAGGAAGGCGCGATCAGCCTGATGCAGATGCCGCGCACCGTGATCGCGACGCGGCTGGTGAAGGAAGCCGGGCTGCCCTTCATCGTGGTCCTCACCGATCCCACCACCGGCGGCGTGACCGCGAGCTTCGCCATGCTCGGCGACCTGCAGATCGCCGAGCCGGGCGCGCTGATCGGCTTCGCCGGCGCGCGCGTGATCGAACAGACCGTGCGCGAAAAGCTGCCCGAAGGGTTCCAGCGCGCCGAATACCTGTTCGAGCACGGCATGCTCGACATGGTAATCAAGCGCACCGAACTGGCGGCCACGCTCGCTCGGTTGATCGGCCTGCTGCGCGGGACGGAACTCGCCGCGGCGGCGTGAGTAGCTGCCGAACCCGCGGGGCACCCTTTCATCGACGCGAACAAACCTGTTATCCGAGCCGCATGCCGCACCGGGATACCGCAAGATGCGCCGTACGCTTGTCCTGAGCCTCGCTGCCGCCCTGGTCGCTACCGCCGCGCAGGCACAGGATCTTCCGGAGGACAAGACCGCAATCTGGACGCTGCAGGACGAGAACGCCTCGATCAGCTCCGCCCGCCTCACCGACCGCTACTACGTCAACGGTCTGCATCTGGGCTACGTCTCCGGCACCGACGGCGTGCCGGACCCGCTGCGCGGCGTCGGCAACGCCGTCTGGGGCAGCGGGCAGATGCGCTTCAGCTTCAGCCTCAACCAGCAGATCTTCACACCCGCCGATACCACCGCGTACACGCCGCCACCTGGCGATCGGCCGTATGCCGGCCTGCTCTACGCCGATTTCGGCCTCTATCGCGATGTGCAGGACAGCCGCAGCATCCTTGGGCTGACGCTGGGCATGGTCGGGCCGTGGGCGCTGGCGCAGCCGACGCAGAACGGGATCCACGATCTGATCGGGCAGGAAACGACCAATGGCTGGCATGACCAACTGCGCAACGAGCCGCTGCTCGAACTCACCAGCGCGCGCACCTGGCGGCTGTCCACCGGCTCGATCGGCGGGCTGGAGACGCAGGCGCTGCCGGACCTCGCCGTAGGGGTCGGCAATCTGCGGGTCTATGCCCAGACCGGCGTGCTGTTCCGCATCGGCGAGGGCCTCGATTCGGATTACGGGCCGCCGCGCCTGTTCCCCGGCCCGACCGGCGGCGACGCCTTCCGTCCGACGCGGCCATTCGCCTGGTACGTGTTCGCGGGCGCCGACGGGCAAGGGCTGATGCGCGACATCACGCTGGACGGCAACGACTTCGCTGGCGGCCCCAGCGTCAAGCTGATCCCCTACGTCGGAGAAATCGAGGCCGGCGCTGCCGTCATGGCCTTCGGCGCGCGGCTGACTTACACCCAGGTCATGCAGTCGCAGGAATTTGAGCACCAGAAGGGCGGGCCACACCAATTGGGTTCGGTTGCGCTCTCGGTTCGGTTCTAAATCAAGCGCCTGGGTTTCGCTGCTTCGGGTTGCTCTCGGTGATTTGATTGTGGCAGACCAGTGTTCATGCTGACTCGCCGAACACTGCTGGCCGCCGGCCTCGCCGCTGCCCCCGCGCTGTCCGCCCGCGCGGCGGAAGCGGGCGATTTCGCCGCCTTCGTCATCGGCATGAAGCGCCAGGCGCGCGCCGCCGGCATCTCCCCGGCCGTCCTGGACCGGGCATTCGCCGGCGTGCGCGCCAACCCGCGCGTGATCGACCTCGACCGCCACCAGCCGGAGTTCACCCTGACCTGGGCGCAGTATCGCGCCCGCATCGTCTCCGACGCCCGCGTCGCGCGCGGCCGGCTGCTGCTGGCGATGCATCGCCAGCTGTTGGAGCGGGTGGCGGCGCGCTACGGCGTGCCGGCCGGCATCATCGTCGGCATCTGGGGCCTCGAATCGAACTACGGCGATTCGACCGGCGGCTTCAACGTCATAGAGGCGCTGGCGACGCTCGCATGGGACGGGCGGCGCGCCGCCTTTTTCCGTTCCGAACTGATGGACGCGCTGCGCATCCTGCAGAGCGGCGATATCACGCCGCAGCAGATGACCGGTTCCTACGCCGGCGCGATGGGACAGACGCAGTTCATGCCGGATTCGTTCCTGAAATACGCGGTCGACTTCAGTGGCACCGGGCGGCGCGACATCTGGCACGACCTCGGCTGCGTGTTCGGCTCCACGGCCAACTACCTGGCGCGCGAGGGCTGGCAGGCGGGCCTGCCCTGGGGTGAGATCGCGCGCGTGCCGGAAACCTTAGACCCCTCCCTCGCCGGCCGTGACAAGCGCCGGCCGCTGGCGGAGTGGCAGCGACTCGGCGTCGGCCGCACCGGCGCCGCGCCGCTGCCGCCGGCGACAGAAGCCGCGCTGCTGCTGCCGGGCGGGGCTGGCGGCGAGGCGTTCCTCGCCTACCATCCGAGCTTCCGCGCCATCTACCGCTACAACCCATCTGACTTTTACTGTATTTCCGTGGGCCTGATCGGCGATCTGGTGACGGCATGAGAACCACGGCGCTGCTGTCCGGACTTGCCCTGGCGCTGGCCGGCTGCATCCCCGCGGCGTTGCCGCAGCGCAGCGCCGGCACGCCGCATTATGTCGTCGGCCATCCGTACCGGATTGGCGGCGTCTGGCGTTATCCGCGCGAGAGCTTCGACGACGACGAAACCGGGCTGGCCACCACCGATCCCCGCCGCGACGGGCTGACCGCCGACGGCGAGGCGGTGGACCCGCAGGCGATGGCCGCGTCGCACCCGACGCTGCAACTGCCCGCGATCGTGCGCGTGACCAATCTCGACAACGGCGATCGGGTGCTGGTCCGGGTCAACGACCGCGGCCCCGCCAATCCCGGCCGCGTGATCGCGTTGACGCCGCGCGCGATGGCGCTGCTGCAGCCCGCCGATCCCCGGGCGCTGCGCGTTCGCGTCGAAGTGATGCCGGCCGAGAGCATGCAGCTCGCCGCCGAGCTCGGCGGCGCCGAGGCGCCGCATCTGGAGCTTGCGATGGCGCCGGTGGGCGACGTGGCGGCGCAGCCACTGCCGCCGCCGCCGGGCGCCACTCAGGCCCAGCATGTGCGAGAGGTCGCTGCGGCCCCGGCGCCGCACAGTCAGGCGATCGACGTACCGATTGTACCACTGCATTTGCCGGAGACGGTGACGCATGTGGCGGCCCGCCCCGGCAGTCTCTATGTCGAGGTGGCAAGTTTCGGCCATGCCGACGACGCGGCATTGCTGCAAAGACGGCTTGCGTCAATCGGCGCGGAAGTCGTGCTGGACTACAATGCGCCGCGAGACGCTGCCTATCGCGTCCGCGTCGGCCCGCTTGCCGGCGCGGCGGGCGCCGATGCAGCGCTTGCGCGCGTGATCGCGGCGGGCCTGGGCGATGCCCGTATCGTCGTCCGATGACCGCCCGCGCCGAGCCAGAAGGAATCTTGCCATGCTGACCCGTCGCGTCCTGCTCAGCTCAGCCGTCCTCGCCAGCCTCGCCCTGCCTGCGGTCGCGGCGCCGACCAAGCAGCGCCCCGGTGCCGTCAGGCCCGGCGCGAAGGCTGTCACCGAACCGGCGGAGCCGACCACGCCGGCGCAGACGCCGGTCGGTCCGGTCGATACCGCGGCGCGCTGGGCGATCATCATCGACTACAGCACCGGTGCCACGCTGCTCGACAAGGACGCGGACGTGCCGATGGTGCCGTCGTCGATGACCAAGCTGATGACCGCCTACATCGTGTATGGAATGCTGAAGTCCGGCCGACTGAAGCTGGACCAGGAACTGCCGGTGAGCGAGCGCGCCTGGCGCATGGGCGGTTCCAAGATGTTCGTGCAGGTCGGCACGCAAGTGAAGGTGGAGGACCTGATCCGCGGCATGATCGTGCAGTCGGGCAACGACGCCTGCATCGTGCTGGCCGAAGGCATCTCCGGGTCGGAGGAGCAGTTCGTCGATCTGATGAACCAGAAGGCGAAGGAACTCGGCCTGACGAACAGCCATTTCCGCAATTCGACCGGCTGGCCCGACCCCGAGCACCGCATGTCGGCGCGTGACATCGCCCTGCTGGCGAGCCGCATCATCCGCGACTTCCCCGAATTCTATAAATACGATTCGGAAAAGAGCTTCCGTTACAACAACATCGAGCAGGGCAACCGCAACCCGCTGGTGCAGAAGGGCCTCGCCGACGGGCTGAAGACCGGGCACACGGAGGAGGGCGGCTATGGCCTCGTGGTCAGCGCCGAGCGCGGCGGGCGGCGGGTGATCGTGGTGTTGAACGGCATGTCCAGCATGCACCAGCGCGCCGAGGAGAGCGAGCGGCTGCTGGAATGGGCATTCCGCGAGTTCGAGGACGTGCGGCTGTTTTCCGCCGGCGACACGATCGAGAGCGTGCCCGTCTGGCTCGGCACCGCGCCGACGGTGCCGCTGGTGGGCGGTCGCGATCTGGTGGTGACGATGCCGCGCAACTGGCGCAGCAAGGCGAAGGTCTCGGTCGCCTACGAGGCACCGATCCGCGCGCCGGTGCAGCGCGGCACCACGCTCGGGCATCTGGCGGTGAACGGCGACGGTGTGCCGGTGATGACGGTGCCGCTGCTGGCCGGTGCCGATGTGCCGCGGCTCGGCCTGCCGGGGCGGGCGATCGCGGTGCTGGCGCATTACGTGGTGGGCGGGTAATACCGGCGCCGCTTCGCGCTGGCCCATTGTAACGTTATGCTCGTACAGGCGTGCATCCAGGCGGACGCTGTAGAACTCCGTGCGCAGGACCCGGATCAGGCCGCCATGCGGGAGGCGGGATCGCGAACCGCCGGAGCGAAGCACGCGCGCTGAGGTCCCGGAGCGCCGCCGCCCCGGTCAGCAGCCAGACTTGCAGTGCCCGCTTGTATCCGTTTGTATCCGGCGACGGCGCGAATGCACGCACGGCAACCCCGGATCAGGGGCGCCGCGCCGGGGGGCAGACCTCCGTCGACTCCTGTCGCATCGCGACCTGCCTCAGTTCAACCGACAACGCTGAACGGCCCCGGGGGCCTCGCTGTCCCACAGACCGGAACAGCCACGATTTTCACCCTGCCAAAGCGGCGCTGACGTCAACTGACGATATTGACGCGCCCCCGCATCTGTGAAAGCCTCTTCCAGAGTTCGAGGATAATTTCCGGAATGCGGAAATATCGGCTGGGTTTGTCGGCTTGCGCACGCGCCCCGTCGCCGAAGGTAACGTCAACATGGCTGATGTGATCGAGACCGATGTCCTGGTGATCGGCGGCGGGGCCGCCGGTACGAACGCAGCCCTCAAGGCCGACGACCGCGGCGCCAAGGTGGCGATGGTCGTGAAAGGCCTGCTCGGCAAAAGCGGCTGTTCCATCTTCGCCAGCCACCTGCCCTATTACGATACCAGCTCCGAGCAGAAAGGTGCTGACCGGCTGCGATATGCGGTCCGGTATTACAACCATTATCTTGCGGACCAGGATTATTGCATTCGCATGGGCGCCTACATGCGCGACGAGTTTTTTCCCGATCTGGAGCGCATCGGCGTTTACTGGCGGCGTGACACCGATGGACGTCTGATGGCGATCCAGAGCCGCACGCCGGCCCTGGTGGCGCACAAGCAGGGCGCATCGGGCCCCATCATCATGGACAAGCGCCGGCGGGAAATCTTCCGCCGCGGCATTCCGGTTCACGAGGAATGCGCGGTCACCTCCCTGATCACCGATGGCGAGCGAGTGGTCGGCGCCACGGTGCTCGACTACCGCCGCGGCAGGTTCTTCGCCATCGCAGCCAGGAGCGTCATCCTTGCCACCGGCCATTCGGATTACCTGGCAACGCGCGCGACCGGCACACGCGAGCAGTCGGCCGACGGGGTCGCCATGGCGGTGCGCGGCGGCGCCGAGCCTGCCAACCTGGAAATCCAGTGGTGGCACGCGAGCGACGTGCTCGAACCACGTTCCTGGATGCGCTACCACCTGTATCCCAACCCGCTGCTCGGCACCCAGGAGACCTCGCGGCTCTACAATGCGGCCGGCGAGATGTTCTACGAGCAGAAGACCCACAGCCCCGGCGCTTCGGCCCCCTATACCGAGCAGATCCGCCGCCTTGCCCGCGAAGTGAAGGCGGGACGGGCGGATTGGGCCGGCGGCTACTCCTCGGGCTACGACCACATCCCGGCGGAAATCACGAAAACCTATCAGCACCAGGCGAAGATCTGGAGCAAGCTGGGCCTCGACGTGGGCAAGGACCGCATCGAATGCGGCATCACCTGGCACATGCGCCAGGGCGGCATCAACGTCGATGCCGCAAGCATGAAAACGAGCCTGCCCGGCCTCTATGTCGCCGGCGGTCTCGGCTGCCATTATCTCGGCGGCGTCGGGCCGGTCAGCTACGATGGCAAGGTGGCCGGCGAGGCCGCCGCCGAGAACGCACTGCAGGCGGCCCGCATGGCGGTGTCGGAGCGGGAAGTCGGGCGCGAGCAGCAGCGTGTGTTCGGCTTCCTGCAGGCGGCATCCGACGGCGTGCGGCCGATCCAGGCCAAGCTGCGCATCCGCGCGATCATGTGGCAGCTCGGCTACGTCAAGAACGAAGCGAAACTGCAGCAGGCACTCGCAGCGATCGCAGCGACGCGAGAGGAGATGGTGCCGCGCCTGCGCCTGCCGAGCGCGTCGCGCAACTGGAACACGGCATGGATGGACGCGCTCGATGTCTGTTCGATGCTCGACGCCTGCGAGGCGACCATCCGCTCGGCCATCAACCGCAAGGAGAGCCGGGGGCCGTTCTTTCGCGAGGACTATCCCTTCGTCGATAACGAGAACTGGCTCTGCCGCAACATGGTCAGTCGCGTCAACGGCGAGTGGCGTTCGCGCGTGGAGCCGATCCCGGTCCCGCACCTGAAGCCGGAGAAAAGCCTTGAGCCCTTCTTCGAAGCCGACTACTGAGCCGGGCAACATTCGGGTCCGGATCTTCCGCTTCGATCCGGAGACCGATAAGGCGCCGCGCTACGAGTCCTATGACGTGCCGCGTACCCCGCGCATGAGAATTATGGACGTACTCGATTATGTCCACGAGACCGAGGCGGTGGACTTCGGCTACCGCTGGCTGTGCGGCACGAAGAAATGCGGCACCTGTGCCGTTAACGTCAACGGCTCGCCCAAGCTCGCCTGCTGGGAGGAGGCGGAGGCGGACATGACCATCGAGCCGCTGAGCAACCTTCCGGTGGTGCGCGACCTGGTGACGTCGCGCGATCCGTTCGAGGCAACCTTGGCCAGGCTGTCGCCGCTGCTGGTGCGCAAGGAGGCGTATGCGGGGTTCCCCGAGAAGCTCTCGGCGCAGGACATGGCGCCAACCGCCCATCTGCGCGACTGCATCCAGTGCCTGGCCTGCCAATCGGCCTGTCCGGTGCTTCAGCAGCCCGACAGCGGCTTCGCCGGCCCCGCGCTGCTGGTGGCGTTGAGCGAGTTGGCCCAGGATCCGCGCGACGGCGCCGACCGCGCGCGCCTCGCCGACGAGGAGGCGCAGGTTTTCAAGTGCGTGTCCTGCTACGAATGCGAGCGCGTGTGCCCGACCGAGATCCCGATCGTGAGCGAGGCGATCGAGCCGCTCAAGCGTCTGGCCTCCCGCGCCGGGCAGAGTGCGGGGGCGCGGCGCTCCCGCGCGTTCGTGGCCGTGGTCAAGGCGCGCGGCCATGCCAACGCCGCCCTGGTGGCGCTCAAGACCAATCGCTTCAGCCTGCACGGCCTGCGCCTCGCGCTGCGGCTGCTGCGTCGCGGCAAGCTTGATTTGGCCGACACCTTCCTCAGGCGGTCGTCGCCCGGCGCCGAGGCGATCCGCAGGACCTGCCAGTTCGATGGGGATGCCTGATGAAGCGGAAATATGCATATTTTCCTGGATGCTCGGCCAAGGGGACGTGCCGCGAGCTCGACATCAGCACCCATGCGGTCGCCGGCCTGTTCGACATCGATCTGCTGGAGCTGGAAAATCCCGGCTGCTCCGGTGCCCGCGAGTTCCGCGCCAGGAGCGAATTGCTGCACCTGACGGCGAACGGCCGCATCCTGGCGCTGGCGGAGCAGTTGGGCTGCGATCTGGTGGCGGTGTGCGACACCTGCCTGCTGAACCTGACGGAGACCAACCAGCGGCTGAAGGCCGATGCCGCGGCACGCGACGCCGTCAATCGCGCCCTCGCATCCGAACGGCTGGTGTTCAAGGGCGAGCGGGAGGTCAAGCACTTCCTCTGGGTGCTGGCCGATGATCTCGACGAGCAGGAACTGCGCGAGCGGGTGGTGCGGCCTTTGCGCGGCCTCAAGGTGGCGCCGTTCTATGGTTGTCACATCCAGCGGCCGGCCACGGCTTACGGCGCAACGCCGGCCGACGCGGCACCGGCGCTCGACCGCCTCTGCCGGCTGCTGAGGGCGGAGATCGTGCAGTACCAGGGGGCCAACAAGTGCTGCGGCTTCCACGTCGTCGCCGCCGAGGAGCAGATCGCCGTGCGGATGAGCGGCGGCCACCTCACCAGCGCCAAGGATAACGGCGCGCAGTGCATCGTCACACCCTGCCCGCTGTGCCACACGGTCTTCGACGCCTACCAGCCAAGCATCGAGCGCGCATTCAATCGTGCCTACGATGTTCCTGTCCTTCATGTCTCGCAGCTTGCGGGGCTCGCCTTCGGGCTGTCCGCTGACGCGGTGTCGCTGTCGCGCCATGTGGTCGGCTGCGACAGCATCCTCGCGCATATCGGCGGCTGATGCGGCGCGTGTCGTTGGAGTGCAACTCTATCGAACATCGGGAACGTCAGGATGACCAGGGACCATGACAGTCGAAGTGTCGGACAGCATCGCCTCTCCCGCAGATCCCTGCTGAAGGGCGCCGGCCTCGCCGCCGGCCTCGCCGCCGCCGGGGCGAGGCCCGGGACCGCTGGCGCGGCGTCGGGCAAGCAGGTGGTGGTGCGAACCGGCGGCGGCGACTACGAAGCCGCCCTGCGCAAGGCCGTCTTCGAGCCTTTCCAGGCCGAGACCGGCATCAAGGTCGTGCCGTTCGCGACCAACGTCGCCAAGGTCTTCGCCATGGTCGAGGCGCACGACATCCAGATCGATGTCGCCGATGTCGGGGAAACCACTGCGGTGTCCTTCGAAAAGCTCGGCGCCCTGGCGAAGATCGACCGCGCGCAGTTCAAGCGGACCGACCTTGCCGATATCAGCTCGGCCGAGGACTATTACGTCGGCGAGAACACCTACGCGACTGTGATGGCCTACAACACTGCCGCACTTGGCTCAAGGCACCCGGCGAACTGGGCCGAGTTCTGGGATAGCAAGGCTTTTCCCGGCGGGCGCATGCTGGAGGACATGGCCGCCGAGTTCCCCAATCTCGAATTCGCCCTGCTGGCCGACGGCGTGCCGATGGACAGGCTCTATCCGCTCGATCTGCCGCGCGCCTTCGCCAAGCTGCGCGAGATACGGCCGCACATCACCAAGTGGTGGGATTCGGGTGCGGTCTCCGCGCAGATGCTGGCCGGCAAGCAGGTCGTCATGGGCAGCGCGTGGGCCGGCCGCATCCTTCCCCTCATCGACGCGAACGCGCCGCTCGCGATCGAGTGGAACCAGTCTTCGCGGCAGCTCGAAACGCTGTGCATCCTCAAGGGGGGACCGAATACCGAAAACGCGCACGCCTATATCGACTTCGCCCTGCAGCCGAAGCCGCAGGCCGAGGTTGCCCGTCTCTCCGGCTACGGTCCGGTGAACCGGAAGGCGTTCGATCATATCGACACCAGCGTCGCCGCCAGGCTGCCGACCTCGCCCGAGCACCTGAAGATCAGCTTTCCCACCAATGCCAGGTGGTGGGTCGAGAACCGGGCCGAAGTGGCCAGCAAATGGGAGGCATTCCTCCTTGGCGAGTAGCGGCCCCGCTCGCCAGCGACGCCGCACCCGCCGGGACGCGAGATGAGCGGTCCGCCCCGGGATGGTGTCGTGCGTCACGGCGCGCCGGTTCGCCTGCAGGGCCTGAACAAGACCTATGGCGAACTGGCCGTCGTGCGCGACGTGAACCTGTCCGTGGGCGCCGGCGAGTTCGTGACGCTGCTTGGCCCGAGCGGCTCGGGCAAGACGACGACGCTGATGATGATCGCCGGCTTCGTGCCCGCCTCCGACGGCGAAATCTTCATCGACGACCGGCCGGTCGCCCGCGTGCCGCCGGAACGCCGCGAACTCGGCATGATGTTCCAGAGCTACGCGCTGTTCCCCCACATGACGGTCGCCGAGAACATCGCCTTTCCCTTGCGGATGCGAGGCTGGCCGCGCAGCAGGATCCGGCAGAAGGTCGCGACCGCGCTCGAGATGGTCAAGCTGCCGGGCTACGATGAACGTGCGACGCGGCAGCTCTCCGGCGGCCAGCAGCAGCGGGTCGCACTGGCACGCGCCATCGTCTTCGAACCTCGGGTGCTGCTGATGGACGAGCCGCTGGGCTCGCTCGACAAGAAGCTGCGCGAGTACATGCAGGCCGAGATCAAGCGTATACAGCAGGATCTCGATATGACCGTCATCTATGTGACGCACGATCAGGACGAGGCGCTGACCATGTCCGACCGGATCGCGGTGATGCAGGGCGGCCGCATCCAGCAGATTGGCCGTCCGGCCGAGATATACGACGAACCCGCAAATGCCTTCGTCGCCGACTTTATCGGCGAGTCCAATTTCGTCGATGGCACGGTCATGTCCGTCGCATCCGACGGCACGATGGAGGTGAGGCATCGCAGCGGGCGCATCTTCCGGGCCACGGGGCGCGCCGCGGCCCGGCCGGGCATGTCGGTGGTTGCGTCGATCCGTCCGGAGCGGCTCAGCCTCGGCGCGGAGACGGACACCGATCCCGGCGTCAATCGGTGGAAGGGCCGGATCAGCGAGGTCATCTTTCTCGGCGATGCGCTGAAGGTCAGGATCGCGATCGAGGATCTCACCCTCACGATCAAGACGCTGGATCGCGACCGCGGCGCGCACGCCCGGGTCGGCGAGGAGGTCGGGGTTTGCTGGAGCCCCGCCCATACCTCCGTTCTGCGCGACTCGCCCGATCCGTGACGCGGCGCATGAGGGGGAGCGAGCCCATCCCAGCTCCGTCTGCCGCCGCCGATGGCGCAGCGGGCGAGCCGCCCGCGCCGGACGGTCGGCGCCGACCGTCGCTGACGATCATGCTGCTGCTTCCGGCGCTGCTGTTCCTGGCGGTCTTCTTCGCCTATCCGATGGTCGACATCGTGGTGCGCAGCTTCGGCAGCGCGCAGGGCTTCTCGTTGGCGCAGTATGGCCACGTCATCGAGCACCCCGTCTATCTCCGCGTCTTCCAGATCACGTTCGAGATCGCGTTCACCGTCACGATCGTGACGCTGCTGCTGGGATATCCGCTCGCCTATGTCCTCGCCGACGCCGGCAAGCTGGCTTCCGGCGTCATCATGGCGTGCGTGCTCCTGTCCATGTTCACCAACATTCTCGTTCGTACCTATGCATGGATGCTCATCCTGGCACCAGACGGGGTGATCAACCAGTTGCTCCACTACGCGGGCCTTGGCGGCGTGAAGCTGCTTTACAACCGCTACGCCGTTCTGATCGGCATGACTTCCGCACTGCTGCCCTACATGGTGCTCACGCTCTACAGCGTGATGCGCGGCATCGATCGCAGGTTGCTGCAGGCGGCACGTAACCTGGGGGCCAGCGACTGGAGGGCGTTCTGGCATGTCTTCCTGCCGCTGAGCCTGCCGGGAGTCGTCGGCGGCTCGCTTTTGGTTTTCATTCTTTCGGTGGGATACTTCATTACGCCGCGCCTGCTGGGCGGCGCGCGCGATCAGATGATCGCAATGGTGATCGAGCAGCAGGTGGAGCTTGGCGTGAACTGGGGCTTTGCCTCGGCACTCGCGATCATCCTGCTGGTCCTGACGACAGCCGGCTTCCTGATCTACGACCGGCTGGTCGGCCTGAAGCTGCTGTTCGAAAGCAAGGCCTGATGAGCGCGCCGATGGAGATCCGCTACGGCGCGGGCGGCGCATGGAAGCGCCGGGCGCTCCATGGTTTCGTCGCGCTTATCCTTCTCTTCCTGCTCCTGCCGATCGGCATCATCGTCCTGCTCTCGTTCAGCTCGGCGCGCTATTTGCAGTTCCCGCCGCCCGGCTTCTCGCTGCAATGGTACGGGCGGTTCTTCCACGATCCGCAGTGGATGACGTCGCTCTGGCTCAGCGTCCGGGTGTCCGGCATGTGCACGGCGCTTTCCGTCGTGCTCGGCGTGCTGGCCTCCATCGTGCTGGTGCGCGAGCGCTTTCCGGGCAAGACGGCCTGCTATGTGCTGATCCTCTCCCCTCTGGTCGTGCCCGGCATCATCGTCGCCATCGCCGTGTTTTTTTTCTTTTCGCGCCTGCACATGATCGGCAGCCCGATCGCGATGGCGCTCGGCCAGGCGGTGCTGACCCTTCCGCTCGTCGTCGTCATCGTTTCGGCGACATTGCAGGGCTTCGACCGGCGCCTGGAGCAGGCCGCGATCATTCTCGGCGCGACTCCGGCGCGCGCCTTTCTTTACGTCACGCTGCCGCTCATCGGGCCCGGCGTGATTTCCAGCGCACTGTTCGCATTCCTGGCTTCGTTCGACGAACTGCTCGTGCCACTGCTGCTGGCCGATCCGACCACCACGACGCTTCCGGTCCGCGTCTGGACGAGCGTGATCATGCAGATCGACCCGACGATCACCGCGGTCAGCTCGGTCCTTGTCGCCGTCGCCCTCACCGTCCTCGTTGCGGCGGGCGTTTTGCGGCGCGGCGGTCGCTGACCTCAATCCGGCCGCCGGACGCCCGGCAACGCATCATTCCACGCCTTACGGACGGTTGACTCCGCTCACGCCGGGGCGTAACCACGTCTGCGTGGTATCCCGCCGCCGGTATCCAAGAGACCATGTCGGCGTCCACGCGCCGAGCCGAGGCGGCTGGCAGCGGCGATCATGGGCATGTCGATGGAAACGTGCCCGGGAAATGGCACAATCGGGGAGGTTTGTTCAAAAGCGATCTGATCCGGCTTCACGCAACGACTGGAATCTTCGCTGCCGCGCCGCAGGCCACGCCGGGCGAGGACGGGGACTTGAAAAGTATCGCCGTCTCTGGTGGATGACGGCGAGGAGGGGAAACGTTATGCCAAAATCCTACATGCGTACGCTTGCCTGTGCTGTTTGGACCGCAGGCGCCGTGCTGGCCGCGCAGGCCGTCATGAGCGCGCCGGCTCAAGCGAAGGTCTGGAAGATCGCGCTGAGCAATTCCTATATCGGCAATGAATGGCGTGTTGAGATGATCAACATGCTGAAGGCGTATGTCCGCGACAACTACGCCGGCAAGGTTGACCTGATCATCAACAGCTCCGGCCCCGACGTGCAGAAGGAAATCGCCGCGATCGACGACATGATCTCGCAGAAGGTCGATGCGATCCTGATCGACCCGGTGTCAGCCACGGCGCTGAATCCGGTGATCGCGGAGGCCACCAAGCGGGGCATCGTCGTCGTCGATTTCGATCAGAACGTCACCGCGCCGTCCGCTTACAAGGTCACGGCCGACTTCATCGCCATGGGCGAGGCGCATGCGCAATTCATTGCCAAGGCGATTGGCGGCAAGGGCAATGTCATCATCAATCGCGGCGTCGCCGGGTTCGAGGCCGACACCAACATGTACAAGGGCAACATGAACGTGTTCCGGAAGTATCCGGGCATTCATGTGGTGGCCGAGGTGTATGGCAAGTGGGACGACGGCGTATCGCAGGCCGAACTGACCAAGGCGCTGACCGCGCATCCCGACGTGCAGGGCATCATCAACCAGGCCGGCGAGTACGGCGCGCTGCAGGCGCTGCTCAACCTCAAGCACTCGCTGCACATGGCGATGACCGGCGAGGGCAGCAACGGCTGGCGCATGGCGATGATGAAGTACAAGGACGAGGGCCTGAACGGGCTGTCGCTCGGCGAGCCGCCGATGAGCAGTGCGCTGGCGCTCAAGACTGCCGTTGACATCCTCGAGGGCAAGCATCCGCCGAAGCACCAGACGGTGCCGCTGCCGAATGTCACGACGGCCGACCTCAAGCCCGGCGTCAACGTCTTCCCCGACCAGCCGCCGACCGTGTTCGCCGACATCGAGATCCCAGGCTCGGGCATCCACCTGACGATTCAGGACGCCCAGGGCAAGTGACCTTCGGGCGCGGGCGCCGGACGCGCCCGCGCCTGTTTTCCAATCGAGCCGGGAGCGATGGCGGGCCGTGCTGGAGCTGTGTGACCTGAGCAAGCGATACGGCGTCACCCAGGCGGTGAAGTCGGTCAGCCTGACAGCGCGGCCGGGCAGCGTGCTCGGGCTGGTCGGCGAGAATGGCGCCGGCAAGTCCTCGATCATCAAGATGCTCGCCGGCGTCGAGCAGCCGAGCGCCGGGACGATCTCGCTCGCCGGCCGTACGCTCGCGATCCGCGATACCGACGACGCGCTGCGCCACGGCATCGCCAGCGTGTTCCAGGAACTGACGGTGCTGCGGTCGCTGACGGTACAGCAGAACCTGCTGCTTACCAGCGGCCCGCGGCATCCGTGGCGAAGCCTCGACCAGCGCGCCGGCCGCCGGCTCGCTGAAGCCATCCTGCAGAAGCACGAGCTGCTGCTGCCCGTCGGACTGCCGGTGCGCGACCTGCCGCTCGGCGCGCAGCAGATGCTGGAGATCGTCCGCGCCGTCGAGCGCCGCCCCGCCGTGCTGCTGCTGGACGAGGCGACCTCGGCGCTCGGTGCGCACGAGGTCGAGTGGCTGATCCGTCTGGTCGAGCGGCTGCGCCAGCAGGGCACCATCGTGCTGTTCATTTCGCATCGCTGGGACGAGATCGTGCGCTTCTGCACGCACGTCGCGATTATGCGAAACGGCGAACTGGTCGGCGAGGCCGACACCGCCTCGCTGGCTGAAGCCGAGGCGATCCGGCTGATGACAGGGCACAGCTTCGCCGCCTCTTTCCCGGCCAGGCCGGTGGCGGGCGACGAGGTTGTGCTACAGGCGCGCAACCTGCACAGCACGGTGTTGCGCGGCATC